>CALMWI010000408.1 GCA_937873545.1 uncultured bacterium
GACGCATGTAGCCACCATTTAAAGTACGCAATTTTCCGAAATAAACCTGACCATCAAGCAGTTCGGTTGTTTCTGCCGCTATTGATCCTACATAAGTATAATCGTGGATCTTTGCAGGATCCATAACAAACGGGGTCCATGTTGTTCCGCCGTCTTTTGAGAAGAAACCAGAACATGAAGTTATAGCAGATTCATCACTGAATGACACTTCAAGGTTCATCGGGTTATTTATATAAGCCATTGTTCCTTTTACATAGTTGAAAACCGGTGCATCTGTATCAAGGACAAAGTCTATTCTATACTGGGTTGAATCATTATTTACTATCCCGCCGATGTCCGTCATATCAAATGTAATATAACCGCTGTCAACCGCAGCAAGTTGAGGAATTACTGCAGTCCAGACTTCGTCTCCGCCTTTAGCTTTAGTGAAAGGAAGATCAACTACTGTTGTGCCTTCATCAAATGAATAGTGACCTAAAACTGACTGAACTCCGGAAAGATCATTGACAGTAACAGAAACAGGCATATCGTTGTTAAGGAAAGCTCCCACAATCGGATACAGAACTTCATTTCCTACAAGGTCAGCTACCACTGGTCCTTCATAGTCATAAAGAACTTCAACATCGTCAATAAACCACTGGTCACTATAGTCGCCCTCATAGTGGAATCCGATGTATATATCCTGTCCGACATAGTCTTTTAGTGAAAGGTATATTTTTTCCCAGACATTGTTTGTCGGAACACCTGTATAGATCTGAGTCCATGTTGCCATATCTGTTGAAACACATACTTCATGGAAAGTATAGTAGCCTGTCCAGTAACCGCTTTCCCAAAAAGTAAGTGTAGATGAATTGGTTGCCGGAATACTGATCAGAGGTGTAACAAGCCAGTCGTCCTGAGCTCCCGAGTCATCCAAATGCGCTGCTGCATAATTTCCAGAATGAACCTGGTGTATAACAGCATCAGAATCATCAATGCGGATAAATCCCGCGCCGACATTATCAGTTGACCATCCGACCGGCGGGAAATTTCCTTCAAATCCCTGAGTTAAAAGAGGGTTGTCGATCGACCAGCTTAGAGGGAATGGTGTAGATTCAGTATAATTACCCAGATCGTCATATACGAAAATGACAGCAGTACCTTCTGTTCCGTCAACTTGTCCGGGAACAGTTCCGGTGTATTCATAATAATTCGCTTTTGCTGGAGTAATATCAAAGTTGATCCATGTAGTGCCATCGTCAACAGTATAAGCACCGGTAACCGTTGTAATCGAACCTTCATCGGTCATAGCCATAACTAAATTCGCGTCATAATCCATGAAAGCCTTAGTACCGTAGATCGTTCTTACTGACGGTCCGGTAATGTCAGCGCCGGTGTATTGCTCAAGAGCCACCTCAACTATATACTGAAAAGGATCCCTAGTTACCCATGTTCCGGGAACTCCGTAAAAACTGTGGCCTGAAGTTCCGTTAGTTGACACCGCTATTCTCGGATATGAGTATCCGTCGCCGCCTGAAGTCGGCACATGAACGATGTAAAAGTCATCATTAAGCATTATAGGCGCAGTCGGCTGTACTGTACCGCCCCAACCTGTTGCAGCAGTAGTGAAATCCTGAGATTGCCACAGAACTGTAACTCCGTCTCTTGCATAAATTCTATATGAAGATGTAATTCCCGCATCTCCAAAATACGCATCAACGCCTCCGAAATTTACCGGATAAGACAATCCGAAATCTTCAACATTTACATACATTGCTCTCAGATAATTTGTTCTGGAATAGGCATACAAATCTGTGCCGCGGTACGAATACCATAGTGTATCTTTGCTGTCATAGTTCGGTCTGACAGCATCCTCTACTTTGCCTCCGACCGGAAACCAGTCAGATGCAAACGCGCCGGCCATTAAAATAGCCAGCAACATTGTTATCATTTTTTTCATTTCTTTGCCTCCATTTAATTTAACTCTTTCACTCTAAGTGTTATTATGTATTTAGTAATTTATACAATAAAACGCCGTAAGTCAAATAAAAAAGCCCGAAAATTCGGGCTTTTTTATTAAATTAATATCGAAGAGTTACTTGATCAGCATCATTTTCTTGGTCTGGTTCACATCACCGGCTTTTAAGTTATAATAGTAAACGCCGCTGACGAGTCTTGACGCGTCAAATGATACTTTGTGAGAACCGCTTACCATGTCTTTATCAACAAGATTTGCAACTTCTCTTCCCATCACATCATAAACAACAAGTGAAACTTTTGAGTCTTTAGCAAGATTGAAACTTATCGTTGTTGTCGGGTTGAACGGGTTAGGATAATTCTGTTCAAGTGATGTTGATACCGGAATAATTTCATCGCTTTCAATTCCGTTATAATAACCGATCACGGCTCTGAAATGATAGTTAGTTGCAGAAGCCTGAGCCCATGACCATCCACCAACTACAGCAGTTCCGTCAAAAGATCTGTTATAAGCTGTTCCGGGAGTTTCCATAGTGGTATAAACTATGTCATCAGTTGCTTCAAAACCGATCCAAAAATCTCCGGAAAGAAGAATATCTTTTGTTTTTTCTCTTAAGTCAACTCTTGTCATAGCATGTGTTTGATCCGGTGTACATGCAGATAGAATCTGGAAAGGTTCTATTATATCTGTGCCGGGTACTCCGCCGTTATCGTTCCATAGGTGGAAGATCATCGGAGCAGAGAAATGATCCAAATCCTGATAATTTCTGATAAGAGCATAAGCAATCTGCCAAGGTTCTGAATCGGGCAGGCTTACCCTTACCGCTCTTGCATCTCCAGGATCGCATGTAGTAT
>CALMWI010000409.1 GCA_937873545.1 uncultured bacterium
ACACAGTTAATATAATAATAATAACTATAATGGCAATCACAAAAAAAACCAGATTACTTAAGGTCAGTTTTGATGATCTTGATAATGATGTTCCTGCAGATACATCAAAAACACCTGTATTTCTTCGTGAAAAAACATTCAACAGCGAGCTTGGTTTTCTCCTGAATAAAATATCAAATAATGAGAAACTACCTGCCAAAAAAAACGCAATCGACGATGACAATATTGATTTCTCCCTTAAAAAAACAGCTCTTCTTGAAATTGAAAAAATTATCTACCGGCTCAAGCACATTCAGGAAAATGCTAACAATACATCATTTTTTGATCCTTTTGACCTTGATATAAATGTATACGATGAAATAGATGATTTGAACGACTATATCATTTCAGCCATGACGCAATCCGGCATGAAAAGTTTTCTTACTCTGCGTTTTAATTTGAGTGATAACGCCTTCAGAACTGACATTAATATGATCAATGAAGAATACACATCTGCTGTTTTTTTTGGTCTTCAGGATAATATTATTTCACAATTAAAAGGAAGTCATTCCGGTGTTATAGTTTCACCGGACCAGATCAGGAACGACAAATTTTTAATAAAAAAATTCAAAAATGGTTTCAGCAGTGCTGAAGAAATTCCGCCATTCTATATCTGCAGAATAAGCAGTATATGCAGGGAATCATGTAAAAACACATTTTACGAAGAAAAGATGTCAGGATACGACGATATTATTTCTCCGGTAATTGCAGTCGCCCTGAGTAGGGAAAATAAACTGGGACCTGAAGATATCTTCTGCCTGCTGACTCAGTATGCCGCAATACCTCTTGCCATTTACATGATGAATTTTTCTGTTAAAACGGCTATTTCAAGGTTTAATTTCAGGGAAACGCTTCTGCTTGTTGAATTGATAGCCAACTCTTCTGATAACTCAAAAATGCGGCTTTCAAATATTAAACTTACCAATTATTCTTCAAAGGAGTATTTTTTTATATTCGCATTCTTCATATCCAGAGTAAAAAAACAGCTAAATAAAAATTCCCTTTTTATCAGGGTTGACATTGATCAGTCGCTTCTTGTATGTTCAGATGAAGAACTGGCAGCTGTAAATGCCGTTATAGATGATATTAATAAAAATTCTGAAATTATCACACTTACTTCATTCGAAAACAGCAAATACGCCCGTGAAAACCATTTTTTAAAACTCTTCCTGTGAAAATAAATTCTTGATTAAAAGCTTAACCTGTACTAACCTGTAAGAAAAGATGTATCCGGAGTAGTTTAATGATTTACTTTACTGCTGAGAATGTATTATCTGGTATTCCCGGATTGATCATAGGAGTTTCCTGAAAAATATGAATAAACTTATTACGCCGATTCTATTTTTTGTCCTTTTTATGCATACAGTTAATCTGCATGCAGAAGG
>CALMWI010000410.1 GCA_937873545.1 uncultured bacterium
GTTTTACTGTATATGAATGGATATCCGGCACAGTATTAAGACCGATCAGAAAAAGATACGGTGTCTGTATTAGCATTGACACTTATAAACCTGAAGTAGCCGGAGCAGCCCTCATTGAGGGAGCTGACATGATCAACAATATTTTCGGAACTGAGAACAATAAAGATCTTTTTAAGGTCGTAGCTTCATACTCGGCCGGACTATGTATCATGCACATAAAAGGCAAACCTGCCGAAATGCAGAGGATGACAGATTACTTAGATATAATTCATGAAATAAAAAACAGGTTGGAGTCCTCGGTCGCGTCCGCACTCGAATGCGGTGTGTCTTCCGATTCAATAGTAATTGACCCGGGCATAGGCTTCGGAAAAGATATTGAAGGAAATCTTAAGATACTAAAGAATCTTGACAGTTTCGCTGAAATAGGAAGACCTTTGCTTATCGGGACTTCAAGGAAAAGCTTTATAGGCATGATTTCAGGATCCGATACATCCGACAGGCTTTCTGGTACGATAGCGTCGAATATCGTTGCGCTGATAAACGGAGCGTCGATTTTCAGAGTGCACGATGTAAAAGAAAACAAACAGGCGATTGAACTTGCCTGCAGGATATTAAATACTTAAATTTAAAAAAAAACGGAGCGGCCGGCAACTTGAATTTCTCCATGATCATAAACGCTTATAATGCAGAAGATACTCTTTACCGATGTATGGATGCGGTTATGGCAGTTGATTATCCGAAAGAGAAATATGAGGTGATTATTATTGACAACGGCTCGAACGACAGAACATTCAGAATTTCCGCCGGATATAACATAAGGCTGATAGGTTCAAGAAAACACTTAAAAAATTCTGATGCCATGCTTATCGGAGCTAAAAATGCCAAATATGAGAATCTTCTTTTCATAGACCAGCGGACGATCATAAAGAAAAATATACTTAATAAGCTTAATGAGATCGGTTACTCTCCGCTGATTTCAGGCGAACTCAACATCGATAAATACAGATCAGGCCACGACACATTCATGTATCTTATCAGTTCAAGACTGTACAGCCCGCACTTTCCGCAGAGCGGTTTCGCAAAAGAGCTGTGGATAACAAAGAAAAATTTCAAGAAGGTAAGCAAGAATAAAGCTGTACTTTTGATCGAAAAAGAGTTATTTCTAAAGCTCCACGGCAACGGGTTCGATTTTAACAACGGCAACGACGATCTTTTCAGAAAGATAATATTTGAGCAGAATCTGAGACTTCTCTCACATACTGATGTGGATGTAAATTTTATCGGAGAGTTGAAAGTAAAAACGAACAGGGATATAGTTGAGAACGGCTATAAATGGGGCAAAAAATATTTGTCCAGCTTTAACGCATTTTCATTTCTTTATTATATGATCCATATTGCTATATTAACGATCATAATTTTGTACACAAATATATCGCTTGCGGTACTATTCGGGATATATATTTCATTTCTTATTTATCTTTCAAAATCAAAAAAAGATTTCGGCATTCTATTTCTTGTTGCTCCCGGAGAAATCTTGAGATTTTACAGCGGAACTATCAAATACATAACTAACAGATCATGAAGAACTTACCTTTTTATTGTGCCGTATTTTTTTTGTTTCTGGCAGTCTATATATTATTTTCAAATCAGCGGATTACAACTTCGATGGATGTTGATGTTGTAAGGTATGCTTCAGAATATGCCGAAACAGGTGATTACGGTTCGGAGATCAAGCTTTCTGCAGGAGTATCGTTCAGCCCTAAAACAAAGCTCTTTTATCCTCAGGAAGGTATAGGTATAGTAGTTCCTTTGACGATGTTCGTACATATATCGGATATTGTTTCTCCCGATTCACAGTTCGTTCTTTTTTCTTTCAATCAGGTATTCTCGGCGTTGTCCGTGCTGATGATATTCATGATACTTTTGCTTTATATGTCTAAGAAAAAGGCTCTGCTTTATTCAACTCTTTTCGCACTGGGAACGCCGCTGTTCGTGCACTCAAAATATTTTCTTCCCGAGCCTTTAACGCTGCTTTCGATCATTTCTTCAGTATATTTTCTGATAAAATTCCTAAGGGATAAAAAAGCATTTTATATCTTTTTTGCAGGGCTGAGCGCGGGATATTCTCTTCTAACAAGACCGGACGCTCCGATCTTTACGGGCATATTTATTGTTACGGCGTTTTATTATATTGTTCAACAGGATAAAAAACTGCTCATTAGGAATGTTCTATCTCTTATGATCGGATTCTCAATATTCTCAGCAGTTTTTGTGATCTCGAATTATCAGAGATACGGATCTGCTCTCGAAACCGGATATACTCTTGACAGAAATGAGGTTAAGTCATCTCTCGAAACGGAAATTCCGATCACATATGAAAAAGCCGCGGCTGCTTATCAGGCTGATCAGAATTCTAAAGAAACTTCAATTCTCGTACAGCAGTTCCAGTCTCAGCAAAAGTACCTTGAAGATTTAAATAAAGTTATAAACGAATACGGTGTCGGCAATACAGCTTTCTACTCAAGCGGTGCTGCTAATTTTTTTCACGGAATATATCTGATACTTTTTTCACCGAACAGATCGGTTTTTCTTCTATCCCCCTTTCTGATCTTGCTTTTATTCAGCCTGAGAAAATATTTCAGGAAATATAGGATAGAGTTTTTGCTGTCAGGTTCTATCATAGCAGGTTATCTTGTGCTTTACGCGCTGAGAGCTCCTTTAAGCTACGCTGGAAGCGCAGCCTGGGGAATAAGATACATGCTTCCTGTCTATCCGATACTTTTTCTTTCGGTGATATTTTTCGACAGGTCTGAGGTATTACAAAACAAAGTATTCAGAAATATTTTCTACTTTCTATGCGCAATCTCAATTCTTTTCCAGATCATAGGATCAAGCGTGAATTATCAGTCCGTACAAATGCCCGTCGAATATAAATCAAAAAAGATTTATGGTGATAAAGATATGACCTGGGCACAGGAATCTAGGAAAAGCATGATGACCGATTTCTCCAGCTCGCTTCTTTTGAATAATGCGAGGATAATGACAGGCGTTCTTACACCCGAGCAGAAGGAATACGGTGTGGATACAGGTCCGAACGACTGGTTCTTTTATCAGGTTATTAAAGGCGAGGGAAGGCTTGTTCAGGGAAAAGAGCACAGTCTCGGAAATTTCAAGCTTATACTGTTTCTTCTTTTGCTTACAATTGGCGCGACAGTATTTTACATATTAAAAGATCCGTCAACTCAGGAAGCTAAAAAATGATAAATCATGGGCTGGTAAAGATCAGGGATTATCATGAGGCGTTGATCAGCCCGCTCTTCTCTGAGCTGGAATCATATTCAGATAAATTCACAAAACTTCAAAAAGAATTATTTCCCGAATTCTCAAAACGCTGGGTCAAGGATTCATTCCATCAGTGGAGCAGGCAGTACGAGTATCCGTTCGCAGCTGATGCTGTATCTGCTCTTTCAGGCGGAAAAGGAAAAATTCTTGACGCGGGATCAGGCATAACATTCTTTCCATACTATCTTGTTGAAAAATATCCTGATAAGAAGATCGAATGCTGACTACGATCCTAAGCTTAAAGGACAATTTGAAAAAGTTAATTCCAGATTA
>CALMWI010000411.1 GCA_937873545.1 uncultured bacterium
TTCAAATTCATGCCGTTCCAGAAGCTGTCGGAAGCCGAACTTGACGAAGTGATCAGCCATGCGGAACAAGAGATCGAAAAGTACAAAAACGACGCTTTCAGCTCATACGATCACAAATTCAGTTCCATCTTTGATTTGGCAAAGAACTTCTACCGGACAGTTAAGTCAGGCTTGAACAAACTGAAAGATTAGAAAGAATTCATTCAATTAACTTACTACTTACTAATACCCGCAGCGGTTACGCAGTAGAACTTTTTCTTCACGGCCGAATTTAGGACATAGCTGGTTCCGGTTACGGAATTTACGAGTGTCCATCCTGCGGGGAATACAGCGTACGGATTATCGCTTGAGTAAATATTATAAAGCATGCCTTTCTCAGCGTCTTTGCCCGTCCCCCACGTTAATGTGACATAATTACCTTCTACTGCTATTGAAACAGGCGAAGGCGCGGAATATACAGGATCATAAATGAAGCTGTCCGGAACTTTTTTGAATCCAGTAGGATTCTCAATAGAGCTGACATGCTCAGGCTTTACTCTCCAGAAATATCTGCCGTTGTTCTCAAGGCTGTCAGTCACTCCGAGCGACTGAAGATCGATCCCGATATATACAGTTTTTGTTTCTTTGGATGAAGGCATAAAAAATTCAAACGGCTCTGTAAACAGACTGTCGCCGCTCAGCTGAAGAGTATATCCCGCTATCGAATCAGCAGGCATATAATATTCCCATGTAAGTGCGTCGGCCGCTACCATGGTCTCTTTCGGAACTGTGATCAGATCCCTTGTCATCACAATATCGTTCTTTGACGCAAAAGCCGAACCGGCAAAACAGTTGTCAACAGCCTGTACTTTCCAGACCATATCGAAAAGCTGCTGCGGTATCGTTTCCGGCGGAGCCTCTATGTTAAGAGTCCAAGAAGCATTCTGCTGAATATTTCCCAATGACGGTACTCTTTTGTAGCCGGTCGTCAGGTCGGACGAAGCTGTTTTTATTACCCCGTCTCCGATATTGATATCAATATTGTAAGTAAGACCCGACGCAGGAGTTTCGGCATCTGATGCGGGATCGAAGCTGAAATGTAGTCCGGTATTATCCTGATCGAATGAGAGATTTGACGGCTGGAAAGGAACTGAATTCGCCGTTATGCAGTTATTTCTATATATTTGGGAAAACGCATTTCCCATATTATTCTGTCCTGTCAGTAATATATCGAGATCGCCGTCATTGTCGTAATCGCCCCAGACAGCAGAACCCCACATGACACCTTCCAAACCTGCATTTATATCGGTAAATGTTCCCGGGTCATTTCTATATATTCGGGAAATATGTCCCGAGACGGAACTGCCTCCTGTGAGTAATATATCAAGGTCACCGTCGTTATCGTAGTCGCCCCAAACGGCTGATGATTCAAAAACACCTTCCAGGCCTGCATTTATGTCGGTAAATGTTCCCGAGACATTTCTATATATCCGGGAAATGTTTTGAGATGATGCTGTCTGCCCTGTGAGTAAAATATCAAGATCACCGTCATTATCGTAATCGCCCCAGGCAGCCGAACCCGCCCAGACACCTTCCAAACCTGCATTAATATC
>CALMWI010000412.1 GCA_937873545.1 uncultured bacterium
TTATGTTCTTATAGTACGGATAGCTCCTTAATAAAGACAACGCCCAGTAATAGTATCTTACGGCGCTTCCGACATTCAGGTCTTTTTCATGCTTGACGGCCATTCCGAGATACTCTCCGATCATTCTCACTCTCTGATCGAACATCTTCGGCAGTTCATCTTTTTTAATATATTTTAGTACAGTCTCGCCCTCGGTTTTCCTTTTAAAATACTGGTCGAAGTCGGTCCTGTATGTGCAGATGTTTGACTTTGTGTAATCGAAAAGATCTTCGTTTTCGTCAACCAGATCGGCAAAATTATCTTTTAAATCAACAGCGATATTCTCGATAAGTTTATCGGTAGCCCCGTCCTCTGCTTTTTTTGCGCTTTTATCCGACATCTCCCCGAAATAATACTGACCGGACAGCTTGATTACTTCTATATTATCTGAACTCTTTTGCTTCAGCTCTTCAGAAAGCTCTTTTAGTTTTCTCAGAACTTCGTCCTCATTGATGTCGAAAGAGACAATACATTTGATATAACCTTCGTTCCTGTCGAGAACCGGATACTCTTCTTTAACATTTCGGACATCAGCCTCGATCTTTGCGACGATAATATCTCTCTGAAGCTCAAAATCCTTTATAACCGTTTCGCTGGAAATGAACATCGCGAAGTTCTCAAGACCGTTCCTGACAGCTTCCTTCTTGAACTTATCCTTAGCCCCTGAAATTGAAAGATCATCTCCGAACTTTCCTTCAGCTGTACCCTGAATGTTTTTTGACCATGCTGAGAATAACAGGCAAAATATCGCTACAAGTATCGTTTTTTTCATTTGAGTCCCGCTTTTAAAATTTATAACTTATTTTAAAATAGCCATAACTCTGCATTCGCCCAAAAACTTAAGCTGTTTTGAGGCTGTCTCGATCTTTTCGGCATCAGAATCACTAATCACGATATCAGTTTTATTCTGTCCCTGTACTCCCGTAGCTTTAACTATCAGAGGATTTTTCGCCACTCTCGGGTTTGATTTTACCTTGTCAATATTTTTTTCATATCCGATCATTCCCTGCTGCGTAGCGTAGCTCTGTGATACCATTGAGCTTCCGTAAACTTCTTTTCCCGAAGCACTGAACACCTTTGGAGCAAGTGCTGGACGGATATCTATTTCTTTGCAGTCTATAATAAGTCCGGTATAAACTTCGTCCTTTACAATATCGGACAGCTTGTATGTAGCTTCAGGAACTATAGGATACTCCTCATCAAAATCAATATCTTTCATAAGTACGGATGAAAATCCGGGAACTGTCTGAAAATTGTCGTCAAGCTTGACTTCGCAGATTATCTCCACGCTTCCGTCATCTAAGTATTTTTCACTTCCTTTAACTATGTGGGCATTTTTTACAATTCCTTCAGCTATAGTATTTATCTTGTCGTTCGCGATAGCTCCGTCAACCATAACAGAAGCGGATGCAAGATACAAACCTTTGGTTCTTTCGAGTATCTTTCTTTTTGCGTCAAGCTCTGCAGCTCTTAAAGCCATCGGTCTTGTTTTTCCCGCACCTATCCCTGTTGCCTGCACCAGCTTGTTTCTCCATTCCATGTCGGAAAGGCTTAATTCTATTGTTATTTCAGCAGTACTATCATCGAGATACTTAGGCTCTCCGATTACTTCGTAAAATTTTGCGATCCCTTCAACTTTGGTTGTAACAACATCTGATTTCATCATAGCGTCTTCAACCGTTGTCTCGCTTGTGACATATATTCCTTTGATCTCTTCAATAACTTTCCTTATGGCATCTGCCTCAGCTGCCCTAAGCGCTCCGAATCTTTTCTGTGCCATGTTCTTGTGCTCCGGGTTCGGCATTCCTATGCCGGTAGCAGACACTTTTCTGTTTACCATGTCAACCTGTGCGAAAACAACTATCGCGCATAATAATAATGCGCTCAATACTTTTTTCATATTCCACCTCATTTAAATAATTCTTCACTAAAATTAAATAATGATAATGATAATATTTATTTTACGCAATTAAAATATTATTTTAGAAGTTCAAATTAAATTCGTTGGTTTTTCAAGATACTT
>CALMWI010000413.1 GCA_937873545.1 uncultured bacterium
AAGGAATCCCTGAGGAAACTTCAGGACACGGGAGAAAATCTTAACAGGATAAATCCCGTTTCGATCGGTCAGGCAGGCAGAATAGCGGGTATATCGCCGGCAGATATTTCAGTAATACTCATAAACTTAAAAGCAAAAGGATTAGTATAATGACCGGTCTTGCGAATGAGATCATTGAAGCTGCGGAGAAAGTGACGGGAGTTGTTCTCGACAAACCTGTCAGGGATAAGATCGGATCCTATTTTGAATATATTCTCGATTATAATAAGAAAGTGAATCTGATCTCAAGAAAAAGCGAGGATTCAGTGCTCGCTACAGGACTTGTCGAAACTTATGCGCTTTATGAAATGATAAAAGATAATTCAGGCCGGTTCCTCGATGTGGGTTCAGGCGGCGGCATTCCCGGAATTATTATTTCCATCCTGATGCCCGATGTAAAAATTGACCTTCTTGATTCGACCCAGAAAAAAGCGAGGTTCTTAAATTCCTGCGCAATTCATCTCGGTCTGGACAACGCGGTCGCAGTTGATAAAAGGTTTGAGGAGCTTCCCGTCACTAAGAAATACGATGTTATATTTTCGCGGGGCGTCGGAAATTTCGAAGTGCTTAAAGAACATTATCTTAAGAGGATAAAGAATGAGGGAAGAGTGGTGATTCTGACCGGCGAGGATAATTCTAAAATTTTCAAAGATCATGATATTTTTTCCAATCCTTATCTCGAAGGCAGAATAATCGTGAATCTGGAGAAATAGTGTTCAAATTCGGCGATCTGTTAATATATGCCGCTGTGTTATCGGCAGCGCTTTTTCCTTTTCTAAGAGAGAAAGATACTGAAAATAATAAAATTCATATTCTTTACGATGGTCACAAAGAGTATTTTGATGCCGGAAAAGATACGGTATTTTTTATTCAGGGTAGCATCGAAGTAGAGATAAAAGACAGGAAGGTACGAATCAAAGACTCGAACTGCAGGGACAAATACTGCGTAAAGCACGGGTGGCTGAAAGAAGATCAGAACGGTAAAATAATCTGCATGCCGAATAAGGTAATAATCGAGTTTGTAAAACGGGAAGATGATGTTATTGACGCAGTTACGGAGTAAAGTATTTTGAAAGTTGAATACGGAACGCGGGTTTATATCATAGCGGTTTTCTCCGCGCTGGCTTCTCTGCTGCAGCTTCTGGAAATTTTCATAATCCTTCCGATCCCGTTCGTAAAGATCGGACTGGCAAATGCGATAGTACTCTTCTTCATAGCCAGAAAACAGTACCTGATAGCTTTCGCGGTAAATATCTTCAGAGTATTCATCGGCGGATTTTTCAGCGCTAAACTTTTCAGCCTGCCGTTTATATTTTCGCTTTCAGGCGCAACTCTATCGTATTTCGTTATGGTAATATTATTCATAATTCTGGGAAGATTTGTTTCGCTAGTCGCTTTAAGCGTGTCGGGAGCAATAGCTTTCAATATAGCTCAATATTTTTTATTCGTATATTTTTTCGACAGGTCGGTTGATTATAACATCACGGTAACTGTAATAATCCTTCTTAGCGTCATCCCCGGAATTCTCACAGGGATTATAGCTGAAATCCTGAACAGGCAGGACATCGAACTAATAAAAAAGCCCCGAATTTAAAACCGGGGCTTTTTCTTTTATGAGGAGGAGTTTTATTTCTCGTCGTCAACGACTTCGAAATCCGCGTTCTCTACATCATCCTTTCCTGATGCTTTTCCGCTGTCGTCTTTAGGCTGATGCTGTCTTGGGTCGAAATCCTGCGGGCCTGAACCTGCGCCCTGAGAAGCCTGCGCCATTTTCGTGCTGATCTCGTGCCAGATCTTGTTGTGGCCTTCGGTAGCGTTCCTGATAGCTTCAATTTCGTCAGTTTTTAGAACTTCCTTAAGTTTTGATACGGACGACTCAAGTTTCTGCTTGTCTGCAGGATCAATTTTGCCTTCCAGATCTTTTAAAAGTTTTTCAGTCTGGAAAACAGCCTGATCTGCCGAGTTTCTCAGGTCAACTTTTTCCTTTTTCTTTTTATCTTCTTCCTCGTTGGCTTTTGCTTCCGCTTTCATTTTCTTGATCTCGGATTCGCTTAACCCAGAAGAAACTTCTATTTTAACATTCTGCGTTTTTCCTGTAGCTTTATCTTTTGCCGACACGCTCAAAATACCGTTTGCGTCAATATCGAAAGTGACCTCGATCTGCGGAATTCCTCTCGGTGCCGGAGCTATGCCGTCCAGCTGGAATCTTCCTATCGTCTTGTTGTCCGGAGCCATCGGTCTTTCACCCTGAAGGACATGTATATCAACCGCAGGCTGGTTATCAGCAGCGGTAGAGAAAACTTCGGTTTTCTTGGTCGGAATTGTAGTATTCGATTCGATCAATCTTGTCATGACACCGCCGAGCGTTTCAATTCCAAGAGAAAGAGGTGTTACATCAAGAAGAAGAACCTCGTTTACATCACCGGATAGAATTCCTGCCTGAATAGCGGCTCCGAGAGCTACGACTTCGTCAGGGTTAACGCTTTTGTTCGGTTCTTTACCGAAGAAATCTCTGACAGCGTCAACTACTGCAGGTATCCTTGTTGAACCGCCGACTAGGATAACTTCTTTCAGATCTTTAATGTCAATTCCGGCATCTCTGACTGCAAGTTTGCACGGTTCGATCGAGGATCTAACCAGATCAATCGTAAGTTCGTTAAATTTAGCTCTCGTCAGAGTAATATCCATGTGTTTCGGGCCGTCCTGAGTTGCCGTTATAAAAGGCAGATTTATTTGTGTCTGTGTAAGCGAAGAAAGATCTATCTTGGCTTTTTCCGATGCTTCTTTAAGCCTCTGAAGAGCCATCGGGTCTTTTTTAAGATCAACACCTTCCGCTTTTTTGAATTCGCCGGCAAGATAATCTATAACTCTCTGGTCGAAATCGTCACCGCCCAAATGCGTATTTCCGTTGGTTGATTTAACTTCAAAAACCCCGTCGCCGATCTCAAGGATCGAGATATCGAATGTTCCGCCGCCGAGATCATAAACAGCGATAAGCCCGTCAACTTTTTTATCGAGACCGTAAGCAAGCGCAGCTGCCGTAGGTTCGTTGACGATCCTTTTTACATCAAGTCCGGCAATAGTTCCCGCATCTTTTGTCGCCTGTCTCTGCGCATCATTAAAATAAGCCGGAACTGTGATCACAGCTTCAGTAACTTTTGTGCCGAGATAGTCTTCGGCAGCCTGTTTTAATTTCTGCAGAATTACAGCTGAAATTTCCGGAGGAGTAAAATCTTTATCGTCTATCTTAACCTGAACTACTCCATTTGCATTTTTTGTAACTTCAAAGGGAACTTCCTTTATCTCCTGACCGACTTCATTATATTTCCTGCCCATGAACCGTTTAATTGACGAAACGGTTCTGTGAGAGTTTGTGATCGCCTGTCTTTTGGCAGGTCCGCCGACAAGCCTTTCCCCGTTCTTTGAAAATGCTACTACCGAAGGAGTCGTCCTTCCGCCCTCGGCATTTGTAATAACGACCGGTTCGTTACCCTCCATTACAGCTACGCAGCTGTTTGTGGTTCCGAGGTCGATTCCTATTATTTTTCCCATTTTGATGCTCCTATTTTAAATTATTTATTTCGCATTCTTTGATGCAATCATTATTATATACAAATTGCGCGCCAAAAAACTCAAAGTTTAAAACAATATATCGTAAAAAACGAAATAGACGAAAAATAAAAATAATTAACTCCAGGGGTAGAAGTTTATAAAATATTGATCTGTCAGGAATTTGTCAGTATATTATAAATCCTTTTATTAGTTTGCAGAACGGCATATAAATTCTTAAATTTGATAAAATTTGAACGGCAGGTTAGATGGATTCATTCGTTAATTGGTGGCAGACTCTGCCCTATGCAATAGACCCGACAATATTTCATGTCGGAAGTTTTCAGGTAAAATACTACGGTCTTATGTATATCGTGGCTTTTTCACTCACTTTCTACCTTCTTAACAGGCGGTTAAAAAACAAAGAGTTCGAACTGAGCAGGGAAGTGCTTGAGAATTATTTCTTTCAGGTAATATTATTCATACTTATCGGCGGAAGGCTCGGTTATGTTCTATTTTATAATCTTAAATATTTCTTAAGAAATCCTCTCGAGATATTTCTCCCTTTCAGATACGATAACGGCTTTGAATTTACAGGCATAGCTGGAATGTCATACCACGGCGCGGTGATCGCAGCTTTTGCAGGAACATATTTTTTCACAAGGAAAAATAAGCTTGAGTTCTTTAGATTTATAGATTTTATAGCTATCGCCGCACCTCTGGGATATACTTTCGGAAGGCTGGGTAATTTTATTAACGGAGAGCTTTACGGAAGAGTAACGGATTCGTCAATCGGGATGTATTTTCCTTTGGCAGGGGATGAGATGCTCAGGCATCCTTCTCAGCTGTACGAAGCACTTTTTGAAGGGATCTTTATTTTTATTGTTCTATGGAGCCTGAGAAATCGAAAGTTTAAAAGCGGTTTTTTCGTTTCGGCTTATCTTATTTTGTACGGAACGGTAAGATTCATAATAGAATATTTCAGAGAGCCGGATGATCATTTAGGCTTTGTATTATTCAACTTTTCAATGGGCCAGGTTCTATGCTTTATTATGATCATTTCGGGAATAATAGTTTTGTTCGTGTCATATAATAAAAAAGCGGCCGAATGACCGCTTTAATCTCTATCCGCAATGAATATAGTCATTTATCAGCTTTTTAAGTATTTTGTAGTTGCCGTGGATCTTTTTATTTAGATCCTTATCCTCGTAGGATTTAAGATCCTTGATTATTCTTGAGATCATTCCTTTGGGGAATATTCCGTGTTTTTCATAAACCGACCGGGCTTTTTCAAGCTCATCCGCGGAGTCCCAGCATGACGCAGGCAGATCATTAAGGTCTTTGACCGCGCTTGCCTCTTTTCCGGAGATATGTAGTTTATCTGCGAATTTAACCGGGTTCTTCATTTCAAATCCGTGAAGCGCAGCCACCGCGAGTCCGGCGATAAGCTGATGCACATTCGCGCTTCCGTCGGCATTTCGAATTTCCATCGTCTGATTGTTTACGATATTCCTGCTCCTGTCTTTGGGCTCGTTAGGATTCGCCTCGTAAATCAGATTATCCGCGCCCAGCCAGCCTAAGGGGATCCTTACAAGGACAGAACGGTTCCTTTCTCCCCAGCATATTCTTGTCGGCGCTTCCTGATGCGGAACGAGTCTTAAATAAGATGTCGGAACCGTGTTGCCGAAAGCCGTAAGCGAAGGAGCCATGTCAAGAAGACCGGCAATGAGTTTTTTGGCTGTGTCCGTAAGGCCATTCTTGTCAGCGATCGCGTTCCTGCCGTCCTTCATCAGTCTCATGTGAATGTGAAGTCCGCTCCCCGCCTGACCTATCATGATCTTGGGAGCAAAAGTAACCTCGAGATTATATTTATAAGCTATTTCTCTTATCGCCCATTTAGCCAGAACAAGCTCGTCAGCCGCGTCTTCTATACTTATCGGTCTGAACTCGATCTCATGCTGTACCATTTCAGTCGCGTCATTAATAATGTTTCCCACTTCAGCATGTCCGTATTTGATGTGACATCCCATTTCAGAGATCACTTTCATAGCTTCCTGCCTGATCGCGCCCCATTTGGAGAACGGGTGGGATTCATGATAGCCTTTCTGCTCTATAATCGGGTATATAGTGTCAACTTCGGAGAACAGATAATACTCCAGTTCGCCCATCGCTTCCATCGTAAAGCCGGTCTTTGCCTTAAGGACATCATGCGCTTTTTTTACTATATGGCTCGGAGATCCTTCAAGCGGTTTGCCTTCTGATGTGAAGAAAGCGCAGAGAATATCCAAAGTCGGAGTTTCTTCAAAAGGATTAACGAATGCCGTTTTATATCTCGGAAAGACATAAAGGTCGCTTGAAGTGGCCTCGATAAAGGTAAAAAGGCTTGAGCCGTCCACTCTTTCCCCGTAAGTTAAAATATCGTCCAAGTGCTTCATGCTGTTTATTACGAAATTAAGCGTTTTCAGCCTTCCGTCCCCGCCGACATACCTGAAATTAAGCATTTTTATACCGTTGCCTTTTACGAACTTTATTATATCCGCTTTAGTGAATTCTTCGGCGGGTTTTTTAAGATAAGCAACCAGCTTGTTCGGGCACAGTTCAAGATTCTGATCCATAAATTTTCCTCATTTGTTATTTTTTTATTTATCTTCTTTCTCTTTCAGGTTGGGTATTTGACGAAGATGAAGTTCCCGATCCGAAAATATATCTGAACCCTATTCCGCCCATGATGTCAAAATCCGTGTCGGGTGTTAAATTCAAACCCGGGGAAACTTCAACGAACATAGAAAAAGGCGCGGATCCGAATTTGTAATACAATCCCAAAGGAACTTTAACGCCGATAATGAGATCATTGTCGGTAATTTTCACACGGCCGCCG
>CALMWI010000414.1 GCA_937873545.1 uncultured bacterium
TCATTCCGTCTTTCATGCTGGTCTTGCCCTCTTATAGCAGTTATCCGTTATGGGCTATTTTTATTTATTATCTCTTCAAGGGCTTCGATTGCCATAATGTCGCGTTCGATACATCCGCAATAATAATCATAGTCTCCAGTTCTTCTAACTCCTTTGCTGTCCCTATTCTCTATATCCAACTCTTTCTGCTTTTCTATCAGCTTTTTTTTCTCTTGAAGACAGCCCATAACATTAGGTATATTACCTTTTTGCAACTGCGCATTTGCCTTGTCGATTAATATTTGCATTTCCCTGATCTGTTCTCTTAACTTTCTATTATCTATTGTTAATTCACACACTTCATCTATTGTCTGTGTAAGTAATTCATCTCTTGTTAACATTTATCCCTCCGTTATTTATTTAGTTGCAATTCGGCTTATACCCGCGATTCGTTAACAGACATAATCCTAAAAAACAAAATTTCATTTCTTGGAGTATTTCGCACTATCTCCAATAGCAATATTGAAACTTCCGCCTCTTGCTGTTATTCTGCTTTCTGATCCGTGCATTGATTTACCTGCTCCTCGCCCGATTACTATTACATTCTCATTATTTCCGCCTTTATAAGCCTTATAATTTTCAGTTTCAACAGGCTGTATCTTTGGCTTGTTCCAGTAACTTATTGTTCTGTCGTAAGTAATCAATAACAATAATAAACTCATAGCAAGAGCTAATTTGATTGAGTTATTCATACTTAGCCTCCAATTTTGTTTTTCTTAACGGATTCCGAACTATTAACATTGGGTATATGGCTCGCTTTATTTTCTGCGTCATAATTTGTATTGAAAAATATAGGCTTATCTGGAGCATTTGGCTGTGTAGGATGATGAGAGTTTCCTGAATCTTCTAACATATTTTTTCTCCTAATTTTAATTTACTTGCGAGCTTATACCCGCGATTCGTTATGCGAAACTCCGAATATTCTCATTCGGAATAACGCATTTAATCGAAGGATGTTCTAAATATCTCTGCAATGGGTAAAACTCATTATTAAACTTAAAGCATAAATAATTCTTTCCGTCAGTAGCTAAAATATTATGATGATACTTCGATCCAAGCGCATGAGCAAAGATACGCCACACTTCCAAATCCGATTCTTTCGCATTATACAATGTCGTCAGTGTTTCAAGTTCTCGTTCAATATCTTTCGATAACGCATCTCTATCTTCCTGACTTATTCTCGGATAATAGTGTTCTATCAGGTCGTAAGGCAAGCACTGCGAAGCTATACTTGTCCTGCCTATAGCATATCTAATAGAAAACCACATCAATAATCTCTCAAACGAACTTAATGGTTCTATTTTATTTTTCTTCGGCATACTTTACCTCGACAATTTTAAATCTATTTTTCGGGAATACTCCAGCAACTCCATCTTCAAACTCGACAATAATTTCGTTTCCATTCGCTTTAATATTTTTTACCTGCATATATGTCGCTGTGAACCCGGAATCAGTCTGAAAAAATAGAAATTTACTGTCAGTTTCAGAGTGCGTATCTTTGTAATCTATTATACAGTACATCGCAATTATAACAAAAAATATCCAAACTGCAATTTCAGACCATTTATTATCATTCATGATATTCCTCCGTCAGATAATCCCACAATTTTTCAGCAGTCGAAAAGTCAATGATCTTACCATTCGCATCCTTAACATCGCCTTCTTTATACTTTCTGCCGAAATCAAGTTCATAAACAAAGTAATCAATATCGTTTATCGAGTAATCGTTCTGCGGAAAGCTATCTATCAATAATCGCATTAAAACATACCATAAACCGCTATGTATTTCGTTCGCGCAGAAATCAGCATTAGGTAATTCCTTTCTAAAAAACGCATCAATCCGATTATCCTTATCGTTCTGATCTCGCAGAGCATTAAGAACATCAATAAACTGTTTTTTATTTAAGCATTTCGATTTCATAACAATATCCTTAATTTAATCTTCTTTAGTTAATGAATGTAACATGTGTAAATAAGTTTTATTGCTTATCTTGTATTGCTTTTTACAGCTATTACACTTCATATTTCTTCTAATTGTACCCATAGGAGTAGAGTAAGTCCTATACATTTTTACATTTCCTGAAGCACATGCAGGACAATGCCATTTTTCTCCTCCTGTTAAAACAGCAAAATTATTATTATGATCCATGTATGGAGACATTACAGTAAAAACATCTTCAAGTAATGCGACATCTCTTTTATTATATGCAATCATCTTGTCTAAATATTCCTGACTTTGATTTTCAACAATCTCTGTCCACATCTTCATTCCTTCGTGTTCTTCCTTGCCTCCAGCACCCATAAACTTACCAAGATAATCTAATCTGTTAGACGCAAATAAAAATCTACCCCTTGCCTTCAAGAGGGTATCTAAAGTTCTATATGTAGGAAACATTAACACCCTATTAAACAAACATCTTGTTCGCAAAAATTTAATATCAAACTTATCGCCATTATGAGCTACTATTTCATCGGCATCACCCAAAACTTTAATAAAATCCTTTAACATTGACTTCTCTCCGTTACGCCAATCAAGTGTGTGAACCTCATTTTCATATTGCCACTTATACGATATGCAAATTATTTCTTTTTCTCGAATAATATCGTTATGGTCAAAATATTTCAAATTGGATCTTAATTGCCATGTATTTATTTTTAATACATAATAACTTGTTTCAATATCAAAAAATAATCTTTTTATAGGTAATGATTTGGCTTTTATCAAAAGGTTTTTTCGCCACATTGACACTATCTTTCGTACAGAATCTAAATCTTGAGGTAGTTTAAACATCAATTTTAATTCTTTTGCTACATGAGTATTGTTTGGGTTTTGTTCCATTCTTACCTTTGCATATTCTCTAATATTTTTACTATATTTCATTATTTTCTCCTCTGATAACTTCAACTTCAATCTCTTCATCTATCATGCACAACGAAGGATATATCTCTGCCATATCATTCTCAAAAATGTGATCTGGCAAATCCACATGAATTATACTTATTGACACAAGAACAACTAAATCGTTTTCAATTAAATTATAAAAACGATCTGAATTAACTTCATCTTTTTTAACATCATTACCAAGTAAGTCAATTTCGTACTTAGTAATATGTCTTTCCTGAAAATCAGAAAAAAATCTTTCAAGAGCTTCTGTGTTTATTTTATCCTTCTCACTCCA
>CALMWI010000415.1 GCA_937873545.1 uncultured bacterium
TATAATCACCGAAAACACCTTCATAATATTCAGGCCCGTAAGGTTCTGTTATAATGTTGACCACGGTGCTCCTACTCTTATAACAGAACCTTACGGGCCTGAATACTATGAAGGTGTTTTCGGTGATTATACTGACGCAGTTGAGATAATTGATTTTTCAGGTGTAGCAAGCGCGATCGTATATTACACGGTTGACGGCGGAGCAGAGCAGTCTGTTACTGCATCAAATACCACTGGTAATTTCTATGAATTCACTATTCCTGCTCAGCCGGCAGGTTCTCAGGTTGATTACAGGATCTATGCAATGGACGGATCTGCTCAGTCAAACGAAGATTACAGTCCTTATTACAGCTACATCGCAGGTGATCACATGATCTATGACTCCGGCTATGTTGACTACTATATGACTATAGTTGACGGAGAGGCTAAAGCTGTCAGAGTAACTGTCCCCGGAAGCGACGAGTCAAAAACAATAATGACAGGAAAACTATCAGCTATTCTGTTCAGAACTTATGAAGATGCTTCAGGACATGTTTCCGGAGATATGGAAGTTCATGTTTGGGATGATAACGCAGGGGTTCCCGGAACAGAACTTGTCACACCATTCATTGTAACTTCTGAAGGTTTGGCTATGACAAGAGTTGACATGAGAGCTTATGATCTCAATGTTTCTGGCGATTTCTGGATCGGAGTAGCCGCGCCAAGCGGAACTTCCGACACTATATACCTGACAATGGAAAGAGCGACAATGAGCGCAGATTCTGCTTATGCCAGATCATACGACGGTACATGGAATGCGGGAACAAGCTCATGGGACTGGGCGCAAGTACCTAATGACAACTGGGAGTTCAGAGCAGTTCTTAACGGCGTTTATACAGGCATCGAAGATGAGGCTGGTGTGCCTATGGTTACCGAACTTCAGCAGAACTATCCTAACCCGTTCAACCCGACAACAACTATAAACTTTAACCTCGCTAACGATACCAAAGTATCACTGGTCGTTTACGATGTAATGGGAAGAGAAGTTGCTAACCTGGTTAACGGCGAGATGGTTAAAGGTTCGCACAAAGTATCATTTGACGCTTCAAGACTTGTCAGCGGTGTTTACTACTACAATCTAAAAGCAGCCGGTGTAAATCAGACCAAGAAAATGATGCTGATCAAGTAATAGTATCACTTAATCAGAAAAAGTCCGGACTTGGTTCCGGACTTTTTTTTTGTTTAAAATGACTTTACTATAAAAGGAAATATTCTTATTTTTAGCATCTTGAAAATTAAGTAACACCGGAGGGAAAAATGTCATACCCGTTCAGAGAAATTGAACAGAAGTGGAGAAAATA
>CALMWI010000416.1 GCA_937873545.1 uncultured bacterium
ACCCGCTTTGAATCCGGAAATATTGCCGATCCTTACCGAGTTCGGATTGATCACTACTGATTCAAATGACGCTGACGCACTTACGGCCGTGATAAAAAATATCAGGATTGCTCTTTTCATTTATTTACCTTTAGGATGTGCCTGTTTATATATTTTTTTTAACCTTTCGAGAGATACATGGGTATAGACCTGGGTAGTTGAAAGACTTTCATGTCCGAGAAGTTCCTTTACCGACATAATATCTGCGCCTTTATCGAGCATGTGGGTAGCGAAAGTATGCCTTAGAATGTGGGGCGAAGTTTTGTGGACAGTCGCAAGAAGATTAAGTTTTTCTCCGATTATTCTTTGAATCTGTCTTTTCGACAAATGTGTTCCCGTTAACGAAATGAAAAGGAATTCACTTTCTTTTCCAGCTTCCATAAGGGCGGTTTTCCTTTCTTCCGCATATAACTTATATTTTCTTTTGATATGAGCTGATATAGGCAGTATCCTCTGCTTGGAACCTTTACCTATGACCGAAAACACATCCCGGTCAGGATTTATGTCGTTAAGCTTCATGTCATAAAGCTCCGAAAGCCTGATTCCGGTTCCGTAGAACAGTTCGAACATCAGGCTTTCCCTTGAAGTTGCGAAGTCCGTCTCGGTAAAGTGCTCCATAATGTCTATCATCTGATCTTTACCTACGAATTCAGGCAGCCTTGTTTCAGTCCTTATGGAATTTATTGCCGAGCCTACATCTTTTTCTACCTGCTCGGTCACAAAAAGGTATTTGAAGAAACTTTTTATCGAAGCAACTCTTCGGTTGTAGGTTTTTTTCGACAGTTTATTCATGATAAGTTCGCGAAGATAGGGCCTGATCTCGTTCCGGGTAACGTCTTTTATAGAGAACTTTTCACCCATAGTCTTTTCGAGATGTCTGCACAGATCGGTCAGATCGGTCCGGTATGAAATGACCGTATTCTGAGAGTAATTTTTCTCTTTTGATATATAGTCAAGAAATTCCTGTATAAGCTCTTTCATCTGCCGGTTTCCGGTTTTTGAAGCAATATACAATAAAAAAAGGCAGTATGAAACTGCCATTTTTATTTTGATGCGGGGAACACAGGATTCGAACCTGCGGTACCGTTGACCGGTACGACGGTTTAGCAAACCGCTGCTTTAAGCCACTCAGCCAATTCCCCGTTTAAAGCGGAGGATGAGGGACTCGAACCCCCATGTGGTCACCCACGGCGGTTTTCAAGACCGCTGCCTTGCCATTAGGACTAATCCTCCGTTCTTTGGAGAGATCTCCGCTTTTTCAAGAGACCAAAGATAATATAATTTTATATTGTTGTCAATAAGATTTTCCGGAATGCTAAATGAGATATTTTTTCTGTAACACACGGTACGCAGGCTTGTATTCAGCCCTGTATATATCCGAGTGATGAATGGCGGGATACAGATCTGTCTCCGCTTCAGTGAAAAACTCTTTCAGTTCAATTAAATCAAAACCTATCATACCGTTCTCTGCAAGAAGCTCCGCTACCCGCAAATAGTCATGCAGTTTTTCTTTGTCCGGAACAAAATCATTGGCCGTTCTGATAAAAGCTTGGAGAAGTTTATCCTTTTTCCCGCCCCTGGACAGATAAGGTCGAATGTTGACTTTTACCAGTCCAGACGCTCCGTTTAAGACTTCGATTATATCTTTATCTTCGTAATGGTCCATAAATGTGATCTCGTCATCGAGCCATTTTGTTACGACACCTTCATTTTTAACAGCGTGTCCCGGTCCCATCGCTGCCTGATAAAGAAGTTTATACAGGTCCTGCACTTTCATCAGGGGATAAAGTTCGCACTGCTGTTTAATGACTTCGGAAATGTCTTTCATAGATTCGCCTCCAGTCTGACCGCAATTTAATGATTATATTCCGGAAAATCAAATTTGAAATCTGATTTTTTGTTCTTATATTTCGCTCTATGAAAACCAGACATGTTTACATACATTTTCCCTTCTGTATAGCAAAATGTCCCTACTGCGATTTTTTTTCCATTCCCGTCTCGGACAGCTGCGTACATCAAAAATATAAGGATTATCTTCTTAGGGAGATCTCCAATTACGGCTCAGTGATCTCCGACGAAATCGACAGCCTCTATTTCGGGGGCGGCACCCCGTCTCTGCTTGAGCCTGATGCCTTGTCTGAAATAATTTCGCGCTTCGGTATCAGTTGCGACACCGAAATAACTTTAGAAGTGAATCCCGCCACGGCTGATCTAGACAGACTCTTCGGGTTCCGCGAAGCCGGTGTTAACAGGATCTCCATAGGGTCTCAGTCTTTTATCAACCGCGATCTGAAAACTCTTGGAAGATCGCACAGTGCAGAAGATATCTATGAATGTTATGAAAATTCCCGTAAAGCCGGGTTTAAAAATATAAGCCTTGATCTGATCATAGGCGTTCCGGGACAGTCCGCGGCAGCCGCTGTTTTCAATGCGAATGAAATTGTTGAAATGAACCCCGAACATGTGTCGGCATATATACTGACCTTTTACGATAAAACGCCCTTTGCTAAAGAACTTTATAACGGAACTCTTGTCAAGCTCGATGACGACACCGAAATGGAATTTTTCGACCTGACATCGGAAATTCTTGAAAAGAAAGGCATTACTAAATATGAAATATCCAACTTCTCAAAGAAAGGTTTTGAATCAAAACATAACTCAAATACATGGAATTACGGAAATTATCTGGGATTGGGAGCATCGGCGCATTCGTTCGTTAACGGAATAAGATGGAAAAATCCCGGATCGGTGGAAAACTGGTTCTATTCGGTCGTAAACAAATCTGCCGGATATAAAGAAAACCCCAAAGAAGATGACCGGACGCTGAAGTCAGAATTTGTTATGCTGGGGTTGAGAAAAACCGAAGGAATGAGCATTGATCTGTTCAATAAGTACTTTGACTCAGATTTCCTAAGTGAATACGGTTCCAGGATCGAACCGTATTTGATTAATAAAGCTGTTATTATCTCCGACAACTGTATAAAGCTTGATCCGGGAAAATTCGGTATCTTTAATACTGTCGTTTCAGATATTATTTTTTAAAATCCGATTCAAAATCGAAAACTGTATAGCTATTTTCCTCTTTGTTCACCCCAGATCAGTTTGTGAAGCTGTATCTGATATCTTACTTTCAAACCGTCTCTCAGGATCATATCCGCAATTTCACTGTCAGTAAGTTCCGCGTTCTTTACTCTTGATATCAAAACTGAACACTTTTCTTCAAGGCTGTACCGCAGAAGATGATCTTTCATTTCGCAATAATCGTTTTTATCACTCAATACAAATTTTAACTCATCAGTTTTTTTGACGCATTCAAAATTATCTTTTAAAAAACTGCCTCCCTCTCCTGATCCCTTTAGCTTTACATCCGCTATAATCGCAACTCTTTCGGGAATGCCTTGTAGAGAAATGCTTCCGTTAGTTTCCAGCAGGATCTTTTTAGAAGCATCGATCAATCCTATCAGTCTGACGAGTTCTTCTTTCTGGAGTAAAGGCTCTCCACCGGTGAATTCTACTATTCCGGCCTTTGATGAATTGATTTTATCCGCTATCACATCAACGCTGTATTCCGTACCTTCTGTGTAGGCATATCTCGTATCGCACCATGTACATCTTAAATTGCAGCCTGTCAGCCTTACGAAAAAACAGGGAAGTCCCGCAAATGATGACTCCCCCTGAAGCGATTCGAATATTTCATTTACGATCATAGTCATTGTTATCAGCAGACCGTTTTTTCAGTATTATCTTCCAATGTCACAGCTTTTCCGGGAGGTATCCCTTCGATCTGTGAATCGGATATGATCTTTTTTAATATCTTTGAGTCTTTAAATTTTTCAAAAATTTCCGAAACCGGAGTACTTCTAACATAGTTATAAACTACATAACTGCCGGTTTTATTTTCATCGGCTACGAAAACATCCTTTTCTAGCATCTTTAAAAATTCATCCTCAAGATCTGACGGAATGAAAACCGGATTTTCGCCGTTCAGCTTATTTTTCAAAACCATTTCAACTTCCATTTTTTCAAAGGGAAGAATGAACACCCCGGGTTCATTTGTTGAAAATTTTTTGTAAAATTCATACTCGTCGGCAAGAGGTTCGATCTTTGATATGCTCTTGAAAAAAGTCTCCTTGTCCTCAAAATTATCACCCCAGCTCGATCCGAAATTTAAAAGCTTGGCCATTTCTTTATTGATAATTCCGAAAGTCGTCTCTCCGGAAACAACCTGTCTGTCAATTCCTGCGGTGTATAATTCAACGGTAAGATGCTGAAGATTACCGACTGAGTCAGAGAATATAAAAACCTGTCTGTTGTCCTTAAGCTTTTCTTTTATAAGATCCATGGGTAAAGGTCTGAACTTCTGATCGTATTTTTTTGACGATGTCAGAATATAATTATATTCCGACAGATCGTTATCGGCTCCTTTAAGCAGTCCCGTATTATCTGTTGTAAAATTGCCCAGATATATAGTTTTCTGCGACGCATCTCTTATTTCCACTATAGAAGAACCCGGGATCGATCCTGAAGAGAAGAATTTTATATTCACGAGACCTTTAAAATTATATCCCTTACCCATTGGTGTTATTCTGATAACCCTTTCGTTAAGATTGTCGATATCCCTTCTGGTGAAATCAGCCGAATCGCTTCCTGCGATCACAAGATTTGGATTATTCAGTTCTTTCATCCACTTTATTCGTGCGATCTTGAAGGAAATATCAGAAGTGAAAAGTTTTGCTCCGGGGTTTGAGTTCATTATCTGCGGGATGACTTTTACATGATTGTCACGCGCATTTGACATTACGACAATATCTATATCGCTGCCGTCATACTCCGCTTCCGGATCGATAAGTATTTTCACTCCCGTAACATCAACCAATGTTGAACACCGTCCGTTCCCGTTCTTCAGTTTTGTGATCTTCATGTAATTACCGGTTTCGGACAGTTCAATGTGATTTTTTATCTTATCAAGCCTGTCAGCTATCATTTTCCTTATATCGCCTTCGTATTCAACGAATTCAATATCGAAAGACATTGTTCCGAGCTTTGCCTGGTTCTGAAAATACGGTTCAACCGCTTTTGAGAGTTCCCTGTTCCCGTTGCAGAAGATCAGATACTTACCGGTGATTTTCTCGAAGATCAGATATTTTACAGAAAAATTTTCGTTGAGAAGAGAATTCTGGAGCTTATACTGGGTCAGCGCGGTATCTATTTTTTCTCTTACGAAAATATAATTCTGGTAGAAACTGTTCAGATAGCTTATTGATTTTCCGTCTTCGGGAAGAACAACAATATCAAAATTATCATAAACATAATCTTTTATCTCATTGAAAACTTTCAGGAGGTTCTTGTAAAATTTGCCGTAGTTCGTGTCCGGTTCCGAGATAAAATTGACTATGTAGCCCGTTCCGGGTTTGAAATATACATCAAGTATCCTTTCAGATATCGAAAGTGTTGCGGGTTTGCTTTCGAAGATTATCTTATTGAAAATATTTTCGTTTATTTTGATATAATCCTGTATTATCTCTTTTATTTCCTGAGGGCTTTTACCGGTTTTTCTGACGGTGAATAATCTCTGAGCGGGTGTTTTCGATTCTGCAGGTTCTTTAAGAGGATCAGCGGATTTTTCCGTTTCGTTCAAAAATTCCTTCCTCACCGCTTTTTCGACATGAGCTCTAAGCTTGATCTTTAAATCTCCGAACTGATTTTCTTTTTCTTCTTTAAGTTCAATTATGTCTTTTTTTACATTTTCAGTCAATTCCTGTACTTTAAGGGTCAAAATATCATTTAAACATTCAATATCTTTGTACAAACCCAGAATTTCGCCCAGATCTTCATAATCAGCTGCGTAATCAATGCATTCATCACCTATATAACCTTCTTCATAAGAAAGAATATTTTCTTTTGATTCATTTAAAACTTTTTTTGCACTTTCAAGAAGCGACTGATTCATTTCTTTAATCTCGTCCGGCATGCCGTTAAAATCCAAAGAATTCATATAAGTTATTGTTTTGTTGCTTTTCTTTATCTTTTCAATACTTTCCGTATTGATCCTGATACCGGAAGTAAGGTTTTTAATTATTTCTTTCATTTTTGTCTCCCATTTTTTATTTATACCGGATATTCAATATATGATTTATGAATAATAAAATCAAGCGACTACTATAATTCTTTTCTTAAATATTGGATTTGCCTCTAAGATCCAATTAACTTATATTTAGCAACTATGACAGACATGAACGAAAAATATATGTCCGCAGCTCTCAGGGAAGCGATAAAAGGCGCAGGGCGTGTCAGTCCGAACCCTCTAGTCGGAGCCCTGGTGGTTAAAAAAGGTAATGTTATCGGAAAAGGTTATCACAGACTCTATGGCCAGGCTCATGCCGAGGTGAACGCCATAGCATCGTGTTTCGAAAATCCTGCGGGAAGTGATCTTTATGTAAATCTTGAGCCTTGCTCGCACCACGGGAAAACCCCTCCCTGCACAGACATGATCATAAAACATAAATTCAAAAGAGTTTTTATCGGAACGGTCGACCCTTCTCCGCACTCAGCCGGTAAAGGTATCGAAATATTGAAAAAAGCCGGGATCGATGTTTTCACAGGCATTTGCGAAGAGAAATGCCGAGTGCTTAATGCTCCTTTTTTCCATTACCTGAAACACGGAACGCCTCTGATAATTCTAAAAGCTGCGGTATCGCTTGACGGATCTCTAGCCACAGACAGTGGTGATTCTAAGTGGATAACGAACGAAAAAAGCCGTAAGTCCGCTCATAAATTGAGAAATCTTTACGATGCCGTACTTGTGGGTAAAAACACTGTGCTTAAAGATGACCTTGAACTTACTGCCAGATATAGACACGGCAGAAATCCTGTCAGGATAGTAGCTGAAAAAGATCTCAGTTTACCGCTAGACAGAAAAATTTTCAATAATTCCGCTGCATCAATTATCATAACATCTGAAAACATTTCTGCATCCGTGGAAACATTTTACAACGGCAAAGGTATAAGCTTGGTTAAGGTTTCTGAAAAAGCCGGTTACCTTGACCTTGAACAGGCTTTTAAAATCATCGGAACGAAAGGGATCAGATCTATAATGGTTGAAGGCGGGGGCACCATACATAATTACCTACTTAAGAACAGACTTGCTCAGAGACTCAACCTGTTCATCGCCCCTAAACTGATAGGAAGCGGAAAAAAATTCTTCTTTGGTTCCGGATTCGAAAAGATTTCCGACTGCATAGATTTTGATATCATTTCATCCAAAAATTTTGATAACGATATATTTATTGACGCATCTATAAGGTATCCCGATTGAAACTTTCTAAAGAAATAAAATTACTTCTTGCTACAGATTTTATCACGATAAACTTATCAACGCTGATTCTTTTCATAATAAAATTCAAATCCGGAATATTCATATCCTATACTGAACATTCTTACTCCGAGCTGCTTATTATCGGTCCGGTACTTTATTTATTCTGGCTGTCAGTTTTCCACATCAAAGATCTATATAAATCTTTTTATTTCAGAAGCTCGATAGAGATCGCGATCAGCAGCGTTTCCGGAATAACTCTAGGGATCGTAATCCTTTATATACTGACAAATCTGAATTTAAAGGAGCTGACGGGAAAAGGGCTGCTTATATACTACTCCGTAATGCTTGTTTTTGTTACATCGGGAAGAGTATTATTCAAGATCACTCTCAACCATTTTCTGAAAAAGGGTATCGGGCTGAGAAACGCGCTTATCATAGGATATAACAAATCGGCAAAAAAAATTATTAGGGAATATCTGAAAGGAAGACTTTTGGGATTGAATATTCTCGGATTCATTGATGACGGAAAAAACAACCCGGATTATCAGGGCTTTAAAACTTTGGGCGACCTTGATATTTTTGAAAAGATAATAAGTGAGAATAAAGTCAGGGAGATAATTATATCAGTTGAAGTAAAAGATCCTTTTCTGATAAATACGATAATCCTTAAGTCCAAAGACCATAATGTTTTCTACAAAGTCGTTCCGTCGCTTGAAGACATAATAAGCGGAAATGTAAGAACATTCGAGCTTTTCGGCTATAAATTGCTTGAGCTGTTCCCCGATATTCTTTCACCTTTTCAGAGGGCTTTAAAAAGATTTTTCGATATATTGGTGTCTCTTGTGCTTCTTATATTAACTTTGCCTATAATGGTCGTTTCGGCAATTCTAATTAAATTAGATTCAAAAGGTGGCATCATTTACAAACAGGACAGGGTCGGTAAAGATTTTAAAGAATTCACGATCTATAAATTCAGATCAATGCGTATGGACGCTGAATCCAAGACCGGGGCGGTCTGGGCGGTAAAAGGCGATCCGAGGATCACCAGATTCGGGAATTTTATGAGGAAAACAAGGATCGATGAGCTTCCCCAGCTGATAAATGTGCTCATAGGGAACATGAGCTTTGTGGGACCCAGACCTGAACGAAAAGTATTCGTGGATAAATTTATTGAGACGATTCCATATTATTATAAACGCCTGAATGTAAAACCGGGTCTTACCGGATGGGCTCAGGTCAAACATAAATACGATGAATCTTTTGATGATGTAAAAGAAAAATTAAAATACGACCTCTACTATATTGAGAATATTTCGCTTAAACTCGATTTCATTATACTTTTTTATACAGCCAAGGTAGTTATAAATTTTAAAGGACATTAATCCGGAGCATAATATATGAAAAAATTCAACGCCGTTACCGTAATAATTTTAGCTCTGAATCTTTTTAGTCAGAGTGAAGACCTTATGAAGATGTATCAGAAGCTTACAGGCAAAGATCTGACTAAGGAGATCGAAACTCTAAAAACAAAGAACCCGCCGACAAATATTGATAAAGGAACTGCCGAAACCGATACGCTCGTAACTGAGCCGGCGGAGATCAGTCCGCAACAGACCGTGACAGATTCCACTGTTATAAAAACATATTTTGAAAAATATGTGTCCGGCGAAGTTATCGATCCTTATAAAACTGACCTTAAACAGTACAGGATAGATTTTTCTGCCGTAAAAACTAATTTGAATTATAATAAACAGATCCCTGACGGATACATCGTAAATTCCGGAGATATTTTTGTGATTGATATCTGGGGAGCTATGGAAAAAAGTTACAGCCTGGAAGTTACCAATGAAAATTACATAATCGTTCCTCAGATCGGAAAAATCGATATTTACGGAATGAATTATAAAGAAGCTAAGAACACTATAGGATCAAAGCTCTCGAACATAAACGGTATTAAATTCAGCGTAAGGCTTGGAGAAGTTAAACCTATAACAGTATTCGTAGTCGGCAATGTCAACAAACCCGGCGTTTATAATGTATCGCCTTTTACAAGCATCATCGAGGTCCTTGCGCTTGCAGGGGGTGTCACACCTGAAGGAAGCTTAAGAAATATCGGACTTATTTCTGACAATAACGGATCACGCTATATTGACCTTTACTCTCTTCTGTTCTTCGGAAAAAATCCGGTATCAGTGCTGGAATCAAATATGACCATTTTCGTTCCCCTTATCGGAAAACAGGTTGCCGTATCAGGTAATGTTAAACGGGAAGGGATTTTTGAATGCCTGAATAACGAAAAGCTGTCGGATGTTCTCAAGATCGCCGGAATGACCCCTTTTTCAGATACGGAAAGAATAGAGATAGAAAGACTCAACAGTCAGGGAAGAAGCGAAGCGGTCTCTGCATCTATTAAAGACGACCCGAAGATCCTTGACGGCGACATTGTCAGGATGTTTTCAACTCTTGTCTTCAACTCCAGATATGTATATCTCAAAGGTAATTTCAGGCATAACAAAAAAATACAGCATAACGACGGAATGATACTTGGCGATGTGCTTACCGACAGAGAGATCCTAAACGAAAATACTGACTTGAATTATGCGAATATAATCAGAAAGAACGGACTGGGGAACAGGGATCTGCTTATAAACTTTTCTCCTTCGGGGGTTATAGAAAAAAAAGGAGATGAAAATATTGTTCTGTTCCCGCGTGATACAGTTGAAGTGTTCAGCCTCGATTCTGTTACTTTTTTCCCGTCTGTCGAGATATCGGGTGAAATCAAGAAACCTGGCATCTATAAATTTACAAACGATATGAATGTAGCCAATATTCTTTCTTATTCAGGAGGACTTACCAACCTTGGAGACAAAAACAATATCATAGTTATCAGGAATAATGCTGAAAAAGGCTTCGAATACGTGTCAAATGTTCCGGACACTTTTGCGTTAAAAGATGACGACAAAGTTCATGTTTTTGATTTTTCAGCAAAAAATCCTGTTCAGAATGTCGGAGTCTGGGGTCATATAAAAAAACAGGGTAATTACATTCATTCGGCCGGTATGAGCGCATACGACCTTATCAGCCTTGCAGGCGGATTCAAAAACGATGCGCTTACAGATTCTGTTGAGGTTGTTTCAGGGATCAACAAGACAAATAAAACATTATCAACATCTTGGTATTCCTACAAACAGCTTGACGATGTTATGCTTGAGCCGAACGATATCGTGTTTGTCAGAAGGATCAGAGATTATGCCAAAGTGAATTATGTTAAAATAATCGGCGAAGTCCAGTTCCCGGGAATGTACGCGCTTCGCGAAAATGAAGAGCTCGCCGATCTTTTATTAAGATGCGGCGGATTTACGAAGAACGCCCAGATAAAATCAACCCAGATATTCAGGGACGAGATCAAGAAAAAACAGTCCAGCAAGATCAAGGAATTAAGGGATGAACTGAATAATAAACTTCAGGTTCAGATGATCCTGTCAGGAGACAAAGATCTTGCAGGAGCTTTGAATATCGCGAAATTCGACTCTATAGAGGCTTCAGGCAGGGTGATTTTGGATATCGACGATAAGGGAAACCATGAAGAATTCTTCTTCCAGGATAAAGACTCGATATTTGTTCCGCCTGTTTCAAGAACCATACTAGTAATGGGTGAAGTATATCAGCAGACAGCTATCACTTTTAATTCGAAGAAGACCGAAGTAGAATATTATCTGAATAAGGTAGGAGGAATTACAAGCGCGGCTGACGAAGATAACATTTATGTCATCAAATCCAACGGAGAACTTGTTAAAGAAAAGGGATGGTTCGATGATATTATGTCTTACGAACTTGAGCCTGGAGATATGATCTATGTTCCGTACAATTACGACAGAATTGATTTTCTGCAGTTAACAAAGGATGTCACTACTATCTTATATCAGCTCAGTTTATCCGCCGCAACCGTTTACCAGTTCACTAAATGAAGAACCTGAGAACTTTTGACAGTATCCTAGAACGGTATTATGACAGTCTGCTTTTCGACAAAGGCTTAAGCAGACTTACGCTTGAATCCTACGGAAATGACTTGAGAAGATATTTAGACTTTCTTGAACAGAAAGGAATAAATTCTCCTGAAGATATCAAACCGGAACACATTAGGGAATTCGTTACTGTTCTGAGAGATACGGGTCTTATGATATCATCCGTAATAAGAAACCTTTCTTCAATAAAGAATTTCCACAAATTCCTGGTAAATGAAGACATAAGCTCCAATAATCCTTCACTTCATATTGATACTCCAAAAGAACCTCATACTTACCCGGCTGTAATGACCGTAGATGAGATCGAGAGATTATTTTCAGTCCCAGATCCGGAAACCGATCTAGGTAAACGGGACAGGTCTATGCTTGAAATGATGTACGCCTGCGGACTTAGGATCTCTGAACTTCTGACGCTTGAATATAATTCCGTAATATTTCCCGAAGGAATAGTCAGAGTAATTGGAAAAAGAAACAAGGAGAGGATAGTACCGATAGGCAGCAGCGCATTGAACAGCCTAAGAAAATACATGGCTGATGTCAGGCCCGGACTCGCTTCAAAAGGAAAAACGAAATCTGTTCTGTTTCTTAATTCCAGAGGGAATAAAATGTCAAGAATGGGATTCTGGAAGATCGTCAGAAAATATGTTCAGCTAGCTAACTTGTCTATTGATATTCATCCTCACACTTTCAGACACTCTTTCGCCACGCATCTTCTTGAAGGCGGAGCCGACCTCAGGTCTGTGCAGGAAATGCTCGGACACGCCGATATTACAACGACTCAGATATATACACACATAGACAGGGAGCACTTAAAACAGGTTTACAGGCAATACCACCCTAGAGGATGACATTTCATTTTTTATGCTCTTGTGATTTATATTCATAAATATTATATTTGATAGTCTAATGATAAGGTAGGAAAAATGCCGAAGCTCGAATTATTCATAGCCCTCAGATATCTTCAGAGCAAGAGAAAAACAGCTTTTATTTCGACTATTACCTATATTTCATTCCTCGGAATTACGCTTGGAGTCGCAGTACTGGTTATCGTGATGTCAGTTATGAACGGGTTTGAATCGGAAGTCAGAACGAGATTTATCTCTAACGACTCCCATATCCGGATCAGGTCATTTAATGACCGTCCGTTCACATATGACGACGACCTGAAGAACATGCTGCTCTCCGATTCTCTTATAACAGGGCATTCGCCTTTCATAGAATCTTACGGTATGATAAAAGGCGATTATACGGAAGGGTCGCTGGTCAGAGGCATAGACAAAAGCACAATTTCATCGATATCACTGTTGAAGGGGCAGATAGTATCTGGAAAGCTCGATTTTATCAACACTGGATCAGGATTACCCGGAATAATTCTGGGTAAAGGAATGGCGGATAAAACAGCTTCTATAATCGGAAGCGAACTGTTCATTATTTCCCCTGCAATAAGCAGCACCCTCTCACAGCCGCCTGTAATGAGGTTTGAAGTTACAGGTATATTTGAAACCGGTCTTGCAGAAATTGACGGAAGCCTGTCTTATATATCGATAGACGCTGCTCAGAAATTATTCAAAATGCCCGGCATGATAAACGGGGTCTATGTAAATCTCTCTTCGATCGGTCATACAGACAGAGTTAAAGAAGCGCTGAATTCAGAACTTGAATATCCGAAAAATGCAGTTTCCTGGAAAGACATGCATAAAAATCTTTACGCATGGATGGAGATAGAAAAAATGATGATGGGAACAATTCTGAGCCTGATAATAATGATCGCTGCATTCAATATACTTTCCAGCCTGATAATGATCGTCATGGAAAAAAAGCAGGAAGTTGGAATACTAATGGCGATGGGGTGTTCAAGATCTGTTGTAATGCGTATTTTTATGATTCAGGGAATGATCATCGGCGTGATAGGTACCGTTTTGGGACTTATGATCGGGACGATCGTCTGTTTTATACAACTTGAGTATCAGATCGTTTCACTTCCAGGCGATATATATTTTATAAATGCTATGCCTATTAGAATGGATCACAATGACTTTCTGATTATTGGAGCAGTTTCGCTGATCCTTACATTTCTATCCACAATATATCCCTCTATGCAGGCAAGTAAAATGCTCCCTGCCCAGATAATAAGAGACGAATAAACTAAAAAGAGAGAAAAATGCTGGTAAATGTAATACAATTATATAAGCAGTACAGAATCGGAAAAAAGGATATCCCTGTGCTTAAGGGCATAGATTTTTCTGTTGAAGAGGGCGAGATCGTCGCTGTTATGGGTAAAAGCGGAGCCGGAAAATCCACTCTGCTGAACCTTATCGGGACATTGGATAAACCTGACAGCGGAATAATTAAATTCAACGGTGAGAACATCCTCGATTTCGACGATAAAAAACTGGCAGATTTCAGGAACAGAAACCTCGGTTTTGTATTTCAGTTCCACTATTTGCTTCCGGAATTTACCGCGATAGAAAATATTATGCTTCCGGGACTCATCAAAGGTGATGAAAAAAAAGACCTTGTAAAAAGAGCCGATGAGCTGCTTGAGATAATCGGACTTTCCGACAGAAAAATGCATAAAAGCGCAGAGCTCTCAGGTGGAGAACAGCAGAGAATAGCTTTCGCAAGGGCTCTGATAAACAAACCTTCGCTGATACTGGCTGATGAACCTTCAGGGAACCTTGATAATGTTTCATCAGAAAAACTTCACGATATAATGTGGAGCCTTGCAAGAGAGAACAGAACAGCTTTTATTGTTGTGACCCATGACAAAAACCTTGCTGATAAAGCAGACAGAACAGTAAACATCATTGACGGAGTCATCTGAAATGAAATGCGACAAATGCGGATCGCCGAATGTGGTAACGAAGATAGTGATACAGGGGGAAAAAAACGCTGAAGAGCTCAATCTGTGCCCGAACTGCTTAAAGACATTCGTTAATGACCATCCAGAGATAAAACAGGGACCGATGGGAAGATCTTTGAACGATTTTCTTCTCGGAACCCTTAATCTGTTAAACTCAGGTATAAGCCTGAATAATGAAAAAAACTCAGACAGTATCACCGCTCTTAAACACTGCCCTGTATGCTCTACAACATCCGTAAAAATACAAAAAGAAGGCATGGCAGGCTGTCCAAACTGCTACTCTTTCTTTAAAATTGAGATAAATGATTTCATTTATAAAAACGTCGGAATAGCTCAGGCCGTAACTGAACCCGAGATTAGAACAGATGAGCAGATCGTATCAGATCTTAATAAAAAACTTGCCGACGCATTGAAAACTGAAAACTATGAGATGGCAGCTGAGATCAGGGATAAAATAAAATCTGTCAGAAAAATTAAACGGGAGGAAAAGACATGAGAATTTTTATAATTTTAACCATCGCATTCTCGCTGTTCGCTTTCGGTGGAACAAAAGCTCCTGACGCTGATCCGACAGCGTTCTGGCAGCAGTCTGAGTCTCTAAGCATTCAGCTCGGTGTAAGAGATAAGAACGCCTTAGCAGAAACCTATACAGCCGTATTTTCGGCTGAAAATAAAGAGTTCGGAATCGTCTATGAAGCTAAAATAAAAGTCGCTAAAGACGATTGGGGATTCGTGTTGTTTCCGCAGGATTTTCCTCCGGGCGTTAAGGATGGCAGTTATGTCTGGAGCTGTAATGTGAACGGAAAAAAAGTTTCGTCAGGTACCTTTAAGTTTACTGATTCACAAAGAACTTTAACGATACCGAAGAAATAAGCCATGAGACTCGGAATTCTAACAGCCACAATAACTGAATGCGATTTTTTCCCGAACATAATCGAATTAAAGATAATAGGTGAAAGAAAAGGGCATAAAGTTGACCTGTTCAAGAATGGAGAATTCAATCTTTTTATCGATAGCGGCGGAACAGAGCTCACATATAATGGGAAAAAATTCAATCCTTGTGATTATGATATAATTCTCAACAGGCTCTCGGTGAGGGAAAAAAGCAACGCGGAATATTACGCTGTGGAAGAATTTTTGAAAAAAGGAGTACCTGTCGTAAATTCTCCTGATTCGATTATGAAGGCCCGAAACAAATTGCTTTCCCTTCAGATAATGTCCGGACTCGGTATAAAAATTACGCGGTCCGCGATAATAAGACGGCCTGAAGATATCGACAATGTTTTGAGAAAATTCTCATTCCCCCTGATAATCAAGAACATATTCGGATCTCTAGGCAGCTCAACGCTGCTTGCGTATGATGTCAAGCAGCTTGTCTCCATGACAGATTACATCTGGAATGTTAACAGAAATGAGATATTTCTTATTCAGGATTTCATCGGCTCTGATGACGGAACCGTATCCGATTACAGAGTATTTATACTCGGGAACGAGATCATCGCTTCGATGAAAAGAACTAATTCCGACAGGGATTTCAGAGCTAATTATAAGAGAGGCGCTTCTGTAAAAAAAGCAGAGCTGACGGATACTGAAAAAGAACAGTGCCTTCTTATATCAAAAGCTTTCGGGCTTGAGATAGCGGGAGTGGATTTTATAAGAACAAAAGAGGGACCGGTATTTCTGGAAGTTAATTCAAATCCGGGTCTCGACGGTATCCGACTGGCTACAAAAACCAATGATTTCGATATTCTTGAAAAAATTATTGACAGGCTTAATGAACTCCGAAGGATAAAATGAGAACTTTATACCTGATCTTTTTGGGAATAACCCTGATAGCAGGATGCACTAAGGATAAGCCCTCTGCAGATGTTCCTGCTGAACCTGACTACGAGATCATAAATATCTACCCGCATAACACATCGTACTTTACGCAGGGTTTCGAGTTTGCGGGAGACACTCTTGTTGAAGGTACGGGACACTACGGTAACTCAAAACTGATAAAGTATAACATTTCAGATTCTCAGAATTATGGAGAGATATCTCTTTCATCCGGTTACTTTGGAGAAGGAATCACCGTTTTAGAAGGAAAGATATATCAGCTTACCTGGCAGGAGAATACCTGTTTTGTCTATGATTACACCGATATGAACAAACTGAATGAATTTTCATACACTGGTGAAGGGTGGGGTATCTGTAATGACGGTGAGAACCTTATTATGAGCGACGGTTCATCAAGTCTTTATTTTAGAGATCCTTCGGATTTCAGCATTCTGAGGACGATAAGCGTAAAGGATTCAAACAACATTGCTTATTCGTTACTTAATGAACTTGAGTTTGCGGAAGGAAGGATATTCGCTAACGTATGGCAGGCTGAGTATATAGTTGAGATCGATCCTTTAACCGGTATCGTTACTGACAAATATTATCTGACTGACCTTATGTCGCAGGAAGAATACTCTGCGTCTGATGTTATGAACGGGATCGCTTACAAGAACGGTCATTTTTTTGTCACAGGAAAATACTGGCCCAAGATATTTGAACTTGAACTTAAAAATAAGTGATTTTTCAGTTGGAAATTAACGAAATAACCGAAAAATCACTTGACATAGAAACTATAAATTTTTATATTTGGCACTGCTTTTAAGCAAGGATGGGAAAGTAGCTCAGTAGGTAGAGCACCGCCCTTTTAAGGCGATGGTCGCCGGTTCGAATCCGGCCTCTCTCACTTAAAAACCCCGGTTAATTCGGGGTTTTTTAATTTTTATCAGGATATTTTTCACCAATAGCCTTTATTACCTTAAGCGATTTAAAAAAAGCATCTACTACATCAGGATCGA
>CALMWI010000417.1 GCA_937873545.1 uncultured bacterium
ATTGTATGTTCCTTTGAATGGCTGCCTCTCATTTCCAATACACGGCCATCCGGTTGTATATGATTCCGTTATATAGTTCCATGCGTAAGTGTCTGAAGCATTTATATCACAGGCCTGCAGATAATTATATGTATTTCTTTGGGAGATCGAAGGGTTTGGAACTTCCCATTCCGGTGCGCATATCCAGTAAAGTTCTTTCAGGTTTGAAATTACATAAGGATTACCGGTCGTCCCGTCTCCGGCGGAAGGTGCCTGATATTCTATTAATCCCTGAGGTAAGATATATGGATATCCTTCATTGCTTAAAGAGTCAATTCGCCAAACAGTTTCAAAATTCCATTCAGTATATATTGACTGAGTTTTCATCTCCGATGTTGTTTTACCAATTCCAATCGGAGAGTAACTCATACCGGAAGATTCTATATCCCAAAAACAATTCTCAGTATTATACTCTGATAATACTTCTCCGATGAGACCGCCTTTAAAACTGCCGGTACAATTGATCTCTCCGGTGCTGTAACAGTTCCTGAGGTTTAAACCACAGTTTGAGCCGATGAGACCGCCTGCACGATCGCCGTTCACATTTATTTCTGCTTTTGAATAACAGTAGCTAATCTCTGATGGCATGCATGATGCAGCTAACCCTCCGGCTGTTCCCCGGCTGGTGACCTTGCCTGTTGTAGAACAGAAACGAATTGCAGAAAACGAATTGTAACCGCATTGTCCTGCCATAACAGCAACGATATACTTACCTGTTACATCAGCATTTGTTAGATTAAGAGAACTAATTGTGCCGTCTATATCTGCTATAAATGCGACTCCGTCTTCTTCCGGTCTGTTTATGTAGAGGCTGTCAATTAAATTGTTTTTGCCGTTGTAAAGGCCGTAAAAAGAACTTATAGGTTTCCAGCCGTAATAGCCGCCCTGCCCGTCAGGAAACCAGGTTCTTGTCGCGGAAGCATTGATATCGTTAGTTTGAATATATGTCGCATTTGATCTGGTACTGCTGTCAGGTGATGGTACTTCGGAATCAGTCGCGGCAATCCAATAAAGATTCTCGAGCGTTGTTATCTGATACGGATCTCTCAACGTGCCGCTTCCGGTAGGTTCTATAGCGGTCTGGGCAAACAACATGAATGAAGCTGTCAGACTGAGAAATAAACAGAGATACCTTTTCATACAAATCCTCTTTTTTTTTCGAACTTAAAGTAATGTTAAATATGTAACTTTACAAGGTTATTATTTTACTAAAATATTCATTTGAAATAACACTTCAAATAGCTTACTATTCTTTTAATTAATATTTACGGAAGAATTTGCCATGACCTTAGACCAATACATTTCCAGCATTAACACGAGATATAAACTCGGGAACGCGACCGAGCACACTTTCAGAGGCGACCTTCAGCAGCTTATCGAAAGCATGGAGCCGGGCGTAAGGGCGACCAACGAGCCCAAGCGGCAGCATTGCGGAGCGCCTGACTTTATCCTGACGCGGAAAGATATTCCGGTGGGATTTATCGAAGCGAAGGACATCGGGGATCCCGACCTTGACGGCAATAAGAAAACCGGCAACAAGGAGCAGTTCGACCGCTACAAGAACTCACTCAGTAACCTGATATTTACTGACTATCTCATCTTTCACTTTTAATCCAACGGTCAATTCAGCCAGAAAATGGTTATCGGAGAAGTGCGGAACGGTAAGAGCGGGCCTTTAACGCAGAACTTTGAGAGCTTCACATATTTATTGAAATATTTCTGTACGCATATCGGACAGACCATCACAAGCTCAAAACAGCTTGCCGAAATGATGGCGAACAAAGCGCGTCTTTTAGCCGACATTATTGAAAAAGCTCTGCTTTCCGACGAGGAAACTCAGGAGAACAGTACGCTCAAGGATCAGATGAACGCCTTCAGGGAGATATTAATTCACGACATCACGCCCAAAGGTTTCGCGGATGTTTACGCTCAGACCATAGCATACGGAATGTTCGCGGCCCGACTTCACGACACCAACCTCAACAGCTTCAGCAGACAGGAAGCGGCGGAACTCATACCCAAATCAAACCCTTTCCTAAGGAAATTATTCGCATACATAGCCGGACCCGACCTTGACGACAGAATAAAATGGATAGTTGACAACCTCGTAGAAGTATTTTTAGCCTGCAATGTTGAAGAACTGCTCAAAGACTACGGCAGGGACACAAAGACCGAAGACCCCGTCATCCACTTTTACGAAACATTTTTGTCCGAATACGACCCGAAGCTCCGCAAAGCACGCGGGGTATGGTACACGCCTCAGCCGGTGGTAAATTTCATCGTCCGCGCAGTTGACGACATCTTAAAATCGGAATTCAACCTCCCTCAGGGATTAGCCGACAGCAGCAGAACCAAAGATAATGTTCATAAAGTACAGATACTCGACCCCGCAGCGGGAACAGGCACATTCTTGGCGGAAGTCATCAGGCAGATACACACAAAATTTGAAGGCCAGCAGGGGATCTGGAGCAATTATGTCGAAACCCAGCTGCTCCCGCGCCTGAACGGATTCGAACTCTTAATGGCAAGCTACGCAATGGCTCATCTCAAACTCGACATCCTCCTAAAAGAAACGGGCTACAAACCCGCAAAAGAACAGAGGTTCAGGGTCTATCTAACCAACAGCCTTGAAGAATACCATCCCGACACAGGCACGCTCTTCGCATCATGGCTCTCATCCGAAGCGAACGAGGCCAACCACATCAAACGGGACACGCCGGTCATGGTCGTCATGGGCAACCCGCCGTACAGCGTAAGCAGCTCCAACAAATCGGAATGGATCGAAAAACTTATGGTTGACTATAAAAAAGACCTCAACGAAAGGAACATACAGCCCCTATCCGACGATTACATCAAATTCATCCGCTACGCCGAATCTCTAATTGACAGAACGGGCGAAGGCATACTTGCATATATATCGAACAACAGCTTCATTGACGGAATAATACACAGGCAAATGCGCAAGCACCTGCTCGAAACATTCGACAAAGTTTATATCCTCGACCTTCACGGCAACGCAAAGAAGAAGGAAGTCTGTCCCGACGGCTCAAAAGATGAAAATGTCTTCGACATCATGCAGGGCGTAAGCATAAACATATTTGTAAAGAAGAAAGATAAAAAGAAATCTACTCAGGCTGTAGTATCGCATTTCGACCTATATGGCACAAGGGATAATAAATACGAATTCCTGCACAACAACAGCCTCAAATCGCTTAAATGGAATGAATTAAATTATTCTGTACCAAATTATTTCTTCGTGAAGAAGGATTTTACAGGCAGTGGCTTATATGAAGCTGGAT
>CALMWI010000418.1 GCA_937873545.1 uncultured bacterium
TTTTACTATCCATCCGTTAGCTGACGCAAGTTTTTTTGCTTCTTCTTCTGTGTAAAAACTTCCGATATACTTTGTAGGGTTTGTTAGTGCAGGATCATTTTTGTCAACCATTACCTGAGTTAAAATTGTTGCAACCGGTATTTTGAGGCCTTTGTCAAAAAGTTTGTTCTGCAAAGATTGTTCTATCATGTAGCCCATGCTTCCTTCAGTATCTGCAACGAGTACCCCCAAAGGTATCTCAGGAAGTTTGTCCCTTGTTTCCTCAACTCTTCTCAAAGCTATCCCTACCTGAGGCCCGTTGCCGTGGGTTATAGCTACAGAATATCCTTTTTCCACCAGCGGGATCAAAGATTCTATGCTTGTTCTTGTGTTTCTGAACTGCGAACCGATCCAGTTCGAATTGTCGGTCGGAGTAAGAGAATTGCCGCCGATCGCTATTACCACTCTTTTGTTGAACATGTAATTTCCTGTCCGCTATTTAAACAAATATCCGACCCTTCCGAATTATTTTTGCTGAGAAGGGAATGAAAATATAAAGTATGTTCAAAATACTGTCAACAGATTTTATTACTTAAATTAAGAAGTTATTTTTTCATTATTTATAAACTTGCAATCAAAATGATGAAATCTTATATTTCCCGCTTACTTTTATGTGAGGTTATTATGTCTTCCAAGATACAAAAAATTTCAGTAATTCCTGTCGTAAGCGATCCGAAAGAAAAACAGATTTCAGGTCAGATAAGAGAGTTTTTGTCTGTGAAAATCAGCAAAATGAAGATCGTAAAAAACTTCTACGTTCAGGGGGTCTCGGAAAAAGATGCGGAAAATATCGCTAAAGAAATTCTTTCATGTCCGATTACAGAAAAGTATCTTGTCAATGACGGTTTTTATAAGGATCATCCGAAAAAGATCGAAATAGCTTTTCAGCCGGGAGTGATGAATCCTGAGGCTGAAACCATATCAGAAGAGCTGAAGGATAAAAAATACGGTCATGAGGCTGTAATGATATCCTATACCTATTATTTCAAAGACGATCTGAGCGATGTTGATCTAAAAGCAATAAGGGACAGAGTACTTATGAACGCCCAGATACAAATGGAGCTGATTAAAAAGCCTGATAACCTGCTCGTCAATCTTCAACCTAAGAAAACTGCGATAATTCCGATACGAACGATGTCCGATAAAGAACTTATGGAAGCATCTGATTATAAATTATTCCTCAATTTAAATGAAATGAGAACCATTCAGGAATATTATAAAAAGATAGGCAGAGATGCTTATGATGTTGAACTTGAAACTCTTGCTCAAACATGGTCCGAGCATTGCGGACACAAAACATTTAAGGCCAGAGTGATACTTGACGGAGTAGAAAAGAGATCGATAATCGGCCTTGTCAGAGATACCGAAAAAGCTATTGCCCACCCGGATGTGATTTCAAAATTCGAGGATAATTCCGGGGTTTTCAGGTTCGCGAAAGCCGACGGAGAGGATTACGGCATCTGCATCAAAGCGGAAACCCATAATTCGCCTTCGGGTCTGGATCCGTACGGCGGAGCCATGACAGGCACGGGCGGAGTTTTGAGAGACATAGCAGGCACAGGAAAAGGCGCGAAGAACATTTCATCAGTAAATATATTCTGCTTAGGCAATCCCGACATGAAAATGGAGGATGTGTATCCGGGCTGTCTTCATCCGCGAAGGATACTTACCGGAGTGATAGAGGGCGTCAGAGATTACGGAAACAGAATGGGAATCCCCACGAACAACGGGTCATTCCATTTTCATAAAGATTTCGGCCCGAAGCCTACTGTTCTTGTCGGTGCGGATGGAATAATTCCGTTGAAATATGCAAAAAAGGGACAATGCAAAAAGGGAGACCTGTTCGTTTCATTCGGCGGAAAAACAGGCAAGGACGGAATACACGGAGCGACATTTTCATCAGCCGAAATGACAGAGAAAACTTCATCATTAAACAGCGGAGCCGTCCAGATCGGAAATCCGATCGAGGAAAAAAGAATGTTCGACTGCCTGATCGAACTGAGGGACATGGATATTTTCACTGCTCTTACAGACTGCGGAGCCGGCGGATATTCGTCAGCCGTAGGTGAAATGGGAGAGAAAACAGGCGCGATTGTCCATCTTGATCAAATTCCGTTAAAATATCCCGGGCTCTCATCATTCGAAAAATGGATATCGGAGTCGCAGGAGAGGATGGTAGCAACAGTACCGAAAGAACATTTACCGAAAATTGAAAAAGTATGTAAAAAATATAATGTTGAATTCTTCGTTCTCGGTGAGGCGACCGATACACGAAGGCTGACGATATATGACAATGGAGAGCTTGTCTGCGACCTCGATATGGATTTTCTGCATGACGGGCAACCGCTTGAGACGATTACGGCGACCACAAAACCGAAGACAGGTCTGAAAGACGCCGAATACTACGAAGAGGAAATAAACTATACAGAAGCTTTCAAAGATATAATTTCTCATCTGAATGTGTGCTCAAAGGAGCCTGTGATAAGGCAGTACGATCACGGAGTTCAGGGAACCTGCGTTGAAGGACCGCTTTGCGGAAAGAAAAATGACGGCCCGACAGGAGCATGTATTTTAAAACCTTTAAAAAATTCAGACGCAGTGCTTGTTTTCGGACACGGTCTCAATCCGGTTCTGAACAGGATCGATCCTTACAGGGGAACATTATGGGCATATTACGAAGCTATGAGCAATGTTATAGCTTTGGGAGGCGATCCGAAAAGAACTTTCCTTATCGAGAATCATATCTGGCCGAAACCGACTGAAACCAATCTGGCCGACCTTTATCAGACCGCAGAAGCTTTAAGCGAAGCGTGCAAATATTTCGGAACACCTATCATTTCTGGAAAAGATTCTCTTTCATCGACATATAAATCAAAAGATGTAACCATAGAAGTTCCTCCGGTAGTCTGTATTTCCGCAAGAGCTGTGGTTAACGACTGGAAAAAAACTATCTCTCCCGATCTAAAAAGATCCGGTTCCCCGATCCTTCTTGTCGGGGATTATTCAGGTGCGAATTTAGGCGGCTCGATATTTTTCGACAGACTGGGTCAGCTTGGAACAAAAGTTCCAGAAATCAAGATGGAAACAGCGAAAGAGATTTATGAGCTTGTCTATAATAATATAATGAACGGGCGTATTCTCTCCGCTTCTGATGTGAGCGAAGGCGGAGCTCTTATCACGCTTGCTGAGATGGCGATCGGCGGCAAGAAGGGATTCAATATTTTCGTAAATGATAAGGTCAAAACGCTGTTCGCGGAAGTACCGGCTGCTTTCGTAGCCGAAATGAAGGATGTAGAATCAGCAGAAGAACTTATAGATACCGGACTGGCTGTTCAGATCGGTACTTCGACAGTTTCCTATAGAGCGGTTGTGAATGATTTCAAAGGTAAAGTAATAGATACTGATATGTTCGAGATCGAAAACTGCTGGAAAACACCCTTTAAGAAGTATTTTAAATAATGGTAAAGATCGTAAATATAGAGAAGAGATCCGAAGCGGAGAAAGCTGGTATAAAAAAAGGCGACTGCCTAGTCTCGATCAACGGAAATATTATCGAAGACGCGATAGATTTCAATTTCTTATGCGCAGACGAACCTCTGGAACTGATTCTTGAAAGCAAAAACGGACCCTACAAAGCAAAATTCCGATCATCCGGAAGTAACGGGATTGAAGTCGAGGAGCTCAAGATAAAACACTGCGGAAACAACTGTATTTTCTGCTTTATTAACCAGAACCCGAAAGGAATGCGCAAAACCATATATGTTAAAGACGAAGACTACAGATTTTCATTTCTCTACGGCAACTATTTCACTTTGACGAAGATCACTCAGAAAGAGCTTGACCGGATCGTAAGAATGAGGCTGAGCCCTCTCTATATTTCTGTTCACGCGATAAATGATGAGGTAAGAAAGAAACTTCTCGGAGTGAAGAAGGATGATAAGCTTCTGGAAAAAATGAAATATCTTACCGGTAACGGCATTGAACTTCATACTCAGATCGTGCTTTGCCCGGGCTTAAATGACGGAAAAGTACTCGAAGAAACGGTCACAATTTTAAGAAAATTTCATCCGATGGTCAGATCGGTCGCCGTTGTGCCTGTCGGATTGACGGGACACAGAGAGAATCTGCCTGCGATCGAACCCGTATCAAAAGAATTGGCGGAGCAAACTGTAAAGCTGATATCAAAATTCAATAAAAAATATAAAAAAGAAATAGACACAAATTTCGTTTTTGCCGCCGATGAGTTCTATCTTAGATCAGGAGCAGAGTTTCCGGATGAAGAATATTACGAGGATTATCTTCAGTACGAGGACGGAGTAGGCATGGTCAGGAATTTTATCGAAAGATTTAAAGAGTCTATAGATTTGATACCAGACCGAATTACTAAAGAATCTTCAGTGACAATAGTGACAGGCGCGCTATTCTATCCGGTAATGAAAGATATCGTTGTACCGGAAATGAAAAAAGTAAAAAACCTGACGGTAAAACTTATAAAAGCTGACAATAAGCTTTTCGGCAGTAGCGTGACCGTAGCTGGACTTCTGGGCGGTGCGGATATCATTTCTGCGGTCGGAATAGCTAAATGCGAAAAAGATATGCTTCTGATACCGTCAACATGCCTGAATTATGACGGCAGGTTTCTTGATGATCTCTCTATAGATGATCTGGCAAAAAAAACGGGATACAAGGTTCATCTGTTGGAAAATCCTGTTGAGATCTTTGAAAAAATCTGATTTTTATCATTTGCTTTTCTATATAGTAATTTTTATATTTAGCAGGGTTAAATCAAATTATGGATAAAATATGTTAACAGTAACTGATACAGCCGCAATAAAAGTGAAAGAAGTTCTTGAGCATCCCGAGAATAAAGGGCAGTTTGTAAGGATCTATTTTGACGGTATAGGATGAGGAGGTCCGAGGCTAGGTATAGCTTTAGACAACAAAAGTAATGAAGACAATGTGATAAATAAATCGGATATTGATTTCATAGTGGATCAGAGAAGCGCGGAGCTTTTAAAAAGATACGGCGGAGCAAAACTCGATTATAACGAGCAAAGATATTACGGTTCGGGATTTTCTTTAAGACTAAAAGATGTGGCTGAATGTTAATAATTAAAGCGGGTTAACCCGCTTTTTTTATGAAGAAAAGAAAATGATTTTCTTTTTTACTTTTTAGGATTACCTTTCAAATCGTTATGAACAGAATTATAATTATATTTTTATTTTCGTGTTTTACCGGGCTTTGGGCTTCGGGCAGCGCCGATTACTCAGACAGGAAAAATGAGATCACTGCAGATTCGGCATTTATTAAGAACATTTCGGACTCTATAAGGTCGGATTATGTAAAAGATGAAATAAAAGCGCTTCTCGATAAAATATCCGGATCGAAAAAGATATTCGGCAGATTCGGAATCGATGTTTATAAGAGACAGAAATTCAAGTATGTAATGTCATATAAAACCGAAATGACCATAAGCGATCTTCTCGATTCTTTGTCCGATGTGATCGGTAAGGCCAGAATTTTAAGAATTAATAAGCTTGATCTTGACAACGGTAACGGAAACGGGAAAAAAATATCCTTTTCAGACAATTCGTTCAAAGATCTTGAAAAAGAACCGTCATATAAAAACAAGGCAAAGATACTCGATCTGATCGAAAAAACGGCTCTGACATCATTCCAGAAAAGCTCGCTTGAGTGGATCTGGGGTAAAAGCCCGGAATCCGATGCATATTTTTCTACAAAACTGACATTTTTCGACGACCATTTTTCGCTGTATCCCGAATACAGATTTTTTGTGGGGAACGATCCTTTCAGAGACCCCAAAAGCTGGTTTTTCACACTCGAAGATTATATCGCACCGGGAGCACCTCTGCCTGTTGTAGCTGAAGTAAAGACAGAGTCTTCAAGCTCGACTAAAACGGTACAAGAACCTCAGAAAGAAGTAAAAGAGGAAATTGCTGACTTTAAGAAGGAGCCTGAAACAGTAGTAGCTGAGAAAGAAGAAATTAAAGATATCGTTATATCACAACCTGCAAAACCTGAAGCAATTCCTGTAATCTCAGAATCTCAGGAACCGGAATTCGACTGCGGCGGATCAGATGAGATTTCAGACTTTACTTTGGATGCGGTATTTTATGAAAAGAATGACAAGAATGAGCTTCAGCCGGTGAACAGAACCGTCAGATCGGACGATATTTTGAAAGACCTTTTCAAAAACAGCGCAGTGATAAAATTCATAAGGCTGACAGGATCAGATTTTATATTTGAAGGCAGTGAAGTCAGAAAAAGCAGTTCAGAGTCCGTTATAGAAGTCGAGGGCGATATAAATATATGCCTGAACAGACTGAAAGCATATTTATCTGAAGGCATATCAGAACCGAATAAAAAAAGATCGATCGAGCTTATCACAACAGCGAATAAAGACAAACTGTCATATAATGCCCATATTTTAACTGTTTACGACGGACAGACCACCGTGTTCACCGATTACAAAGTCTATGCTTCATCCGAGGTAAGAAAAGACAAGAACAGCTGGTTCAATAAGCTGTGAGCGAGTTTATCAACAACAAATTAAATATTTTTTTCCGCTTGATATTATCGTTCTGTTTTTATATATTCAGTCACTTTATTTTACAGCAGAGCTGTTAATTAAATTATAAAGGGAGGGTTTAATGGGAAACCTGAAAAGATCTGCATTGATGATAGCCGTTCTGGTAATGACAGCTTTTGTTTTTTCCAAAAATTACTATGTCAAGCAGATACTTATAGCAGATGCCAACGGTGACGGAAAAATGGATTCGACCTATCAGGAAACGTATATTTCTGACAAGCTTATCATTATATCAGACGAATTCAGCAGATCCTATATAGACGATGAATCATTTACATTTTATAACACATCGGACAGCTCGTACTTTAAAAAAACGTATGAAGAACTGGAAGAGGTTATGAATTCAACGGACTCGCAGTTAAGTAATTTTGAACTTACAAAAACTGCCGAGACGAAAAAGATAGGTCCGTGGCAGACAGCCAAATATCTCGGTAAAGCTAAAGTTATGGATATGGAGATGAGCCTTGACATGTACATTGCTAAAGATACCGGATTCCCCGCTGATCTCATGATAAGGCAGCAGGATAAAATGCAGAAGAAATCGAAAAATATTAAGATCATGACAGATAAGATCAAAGCTACGGGCGGGATCGTTGTTAAAGAAGTTGCAAGGATCGGCGGTGAAGTTGTGTCTGAAAAAGAGATCAAGACAATGAAAGTAATTGATAAAATAGAGAGCAAAGTGGCTCAAAAACCGAAAGGTTTTAAAGAAATGAAGAAGTAGAGGACGAAGAAGATGTTTAAAGAAGTTGATGCAAAAGTGAATTTTCCGAAGCTCGAGGAAGAAGTACTCAGATTCTGGAAAGAGAACGATATATTCAAGAAATCTTTGGAGCAGAGAAAAGGCAAAAAGGAATATGTATTTTATGACGGACCGCCGTTCGCGACGGGAGTCCCTCACTACGGTCATCTTGTGGGCGGAACATTAAAGGATGTCATACCAAGATACTGGACTATGAAGGGAAAATATGTTTCACGAAGGTTCGGCTGGGACTGCCACGGTCTTCCAGTTGAATATGAAGTTGAGAAAGAGCTTAAATTTGACTCTAAAAAAGACATTGAAGCTTTCGGTATAGATAAGTTCAACGAATCATGCAGGAGCATCGTTCTCAAGTATGTTGACGAATGGGAAAAGATCGTTGACAGATCGGGAAGGTGGGTTGACTTTGAAAATGATTACAAGACCATGGATCTTGACTATATGGAATCTGTCTGGTGGGTCTTTAAATCCATCTGGGACAAAGGGCTTATAAAAAGAGGCTACAGGGTAAATCCTTTCTGTACAAGATGCTCTACACCTTTATCCAAGCATGAAGCCGGAACCGACTGCTACAAAGATGTTCAGGATCCGTCCGTAACTGTTGTATTCAAAGTCAAAGGCCAAGAAAATCTATATCTTACAGCATGGACAACAACTCCATGGACGCTGCCGTCAAACGCGGCTCTCGCTGTTAAGAACACCATAGAGTATGCTTATGTTAAAGACAACGCAAACAACAGGGTAATTATAATTGCAGTTGACAGGATACATCATATATTTAAAGAAGGCGAATTCGAGATACTGAAGACCGTAAAAGGTTCTGAACTTGTGGGAATGAAATACGAACCGCTTTTTGACTATTACAAAGATATGAATGAGTTCATACACACGGTGATCGAAGCTGATTATGTATCAACTGAGGACGGAACGGGAATAGTTCATCAGGCTCCCGCTTTCGGTCAGGAAGATTTTGAAGCAGGAAAAAAATATCACATACCGGTTTTGAACCCGGTTGACGATATGGGTTTGTTCAACTCGGAAGTTCCCGACTATCAGGGGCAGAACATAAAAGCAGCCGATAAGCACATAATAAAAGATCTTAAAGCGGCAGGGAAACTGATAAAACATGATACGGTACAGCACAGTTATCCTCACTGCTGGAGATGCGATACACCGCTTATCCAGAAAGCGACCGACAGCTGGGTGATGGAAATAGAGCCTGTAAAAAAGGACATGATCAAGAATAATGAACAGATAAACTGGATACCGGACAATATAAAATACGGAAGGTTCGGCAACCTTCTTGAACAGATGCCTGAATGGCACCTTTCCAGGAACAGGTACTGGGGTTCGCCGCTGCCTATATGGGTATGCGAAAAATGCGGGATGACCGAGTGCGTAGGATCTGTTCAGGAACTCAAGGACAGAACAGGAATTAATGAGATAGCCGATATTCACAAACATTTCGTTGACAAAATGACCATGAAATGTTCATGCGGCGGAGTTATGAAAAGAACTCCAGAAGTCCTTGACTGCTGGTTCGAATCCGGCTCGAAGCCGTATGCTCAAAACCATTATCCGTTCAGGGATAAAGAACGATTCGAGTAAAATT
>CALMWI010000419.1 GCA_937873545.1 uncultured bacterium
TTTTTTTTCCCGCCTTTATAGTTTCTTGCTCTTCTGACTGTATTATAATGAATTTTTTCTGTAATAATCAACAATTTCCGATAAAAGAAACAAAAACGCAGATGAAACGACAAAAGACAATATGTGAATTCTTTGAAATCACATTATCTGCAGGGACTTCTTTTTAAACAGTCCTTTCAGCTGAGACAGGATAATACCCAGAAGAACTATGGACATTCCAAGTATCTTTTTCGTATCGAAATGTTCATTTAGCGCAAAATAAGATATAACTGCTGTAAAAACCGGTATCAGATTAGTGAAAACATTTGTTTTTGAAATACCGAGTTCTTTTATGGGTTTTACGATAAGAACGAACGCAAGTACTGATGCAAAGAAAGACATATAAAAAAGAGTTGAGATCATATTTAAAAATGTTCCGTCAGTTATTGTTTTGCTGATTTTCTCACCAACAGTATTATATTCAAGCACTAAAAAAAGCGGAAGGAACAAAAAAGCGCCGAAAATGCTCTGATATTTTGCTATGGTCATTGAAGAATAGTCTTTTGAGAGTTTTTTTACGATTATACCGTAGCTGACCGCACCGAGAACCGCAATAAAAAGCAGGACTACACCTTTGATCGTAAAATCAGCAGCTGCGCTGGGATTTACCAGGATCATAATAACTCCGGCGAACGAAAGAAGGAGCCCGAGGATGTTAAACACATTCAGCTTTTCATTCAGTATCTTAAAAGCGAACACGGGTGTAAGCACAGGTATCATAGAAATTATGACCGATGCTACAGTTGATGAAACATATAGCATACCGTAAGATTCTCCGAGAAAATAAATAAAAGGTTCAAAAAAAGCCAGCATAAGGAGGTTCTTGTAATCCTGCGCTGCAAGTTTTTCCCTTGTCTTAAAAAAATATTTTGTTACGAAGATAAGGATTAGCGAAGCGATCACCAGACGGAAAAATATAACTGTTATGGGTCCGATATAATCAAGAATGATTTTATACCAGATAAAAGTTAAAGCCCAGAATATCATCGGCAGTATCGCGAAGGCATAAAGAGTGAATTTTTTCATAGGAACGCTCTTTTAATAATAAAAAAAGGGCAGACTTTTTTTCTGCCCTGCAAGAAAATACTTCCGGCTAAACTTTCGCCATTTTTTCGATCAGGTCAACCACTCTGTTGGAATAACCGAATTCGTTATCGTACCATGACACTATTTTTATAAAATTGCCGTCCAGAACCTTTGTAAGTCCGGCATCGAAAATAGATGAGTGCGGATTCCCGACGATATCAACGCTAACGATCGGGTCTGCGCAATATTCCAGAATTCCTTTCATAGATCCGTCTGCAGCTTCTTTAACAGCGGCGTTTATTTCTTCGACCGTAGCGGATTTCAAAAGCTCGCAGGTCAGATCGACTACCGAACCGTCCGGAGTAGGCACACGCATTGCGAAACCGTCCATTTTTCCTTTAAGTTCAGGAACAACAAGTCCTACGGCTTTTGCAGCTCCGGTGCTTGTCGGTATGATCGAAACCGCTGCGGCGCGGGCTCTTCTAAGGTCCTTGTGAGGAGCATCAAGAATAATCTGGTCATTTGTATATGAATGGATGGTGTTCATAAGTCCGCATTTAATGCCGAATTTGTCGTTAAGGACTTTTGCTACCGGTGCCAGACAGTTCGTGGTACATGAAGCGTTCGAAACGAATTTAATATCTTTACTGATCACCTGTTCGTTCACTCCGAGTACAACTGTCGCATCAACATCTTCAGCCTTGTCAGCAGGAACAGTAAGAATAACTCTTTTTGCGCCGGCTTTGATATGCTTACCCATTTTTTCCCTGCTTCTGAATACTCCGGTCGATTCAACCACTATATCAACGCCGAGCGCTCCCCATGGCAAAGCTTCCGGGTCTTTTTCGGCATGGATCTTTATAGGCTTGCCGTTAACGATGAGCATATCGCCTTCAGCTTTTACTTCGCCCCTGAATTTCCCGTGAACGGAGTCATACTTTAAAAGATGCGCAAGTGTTTTAGCGTCGGTAAGATCGTTTATGCCTACAACTTCAATGTCTTTTCTTTCCTGAATGATCCTGAAGACCACCCTTCCGATCCTGCCGAATCCGTTTATGGCAATTTTGATACCCATTTTTTCACCTCTTTAGTTTAATTAAATTTAACGGATAAAATTAATAATTCCTTTATATCGAAGTCAAGGACAATATTTACGATTTAATCTTGTCCGAATCCGGTTCTTCTGACGCGGCAAAACGGTTTAACTCGGCAATATAATTCTGAGATAACTCTTTAATTTCGTCAAAAACCTTTTTTGAAACTCCGGTTTCGCCGCAGAATATCGTTCTGTCGAACTCGATACACAGTTTGTTGAATTTGTCGGCTTTGAAATTCAAAGCTATACCTTTAAGACTGTGAGCTTCGAATTTGATCTTATTTATGTCATTCGTCTCAAAGGCGGAACTGATACTGCTTATTTTATTGGGAATTTCTTCAGCATACATTTTGACTATATCGGCGAAGACCTGTTTACCGTATGAACAGGATTTCTCCTTAAAATCTGTAACATCAAGTATATCCCAGTTGTCCAGGGGGCTATAGCTTAATTTCTTTTCCATGAACACAAATTACGCAAATTATATTCCTTTGTAAATAAAAATCTTGTAAAATTGACCGGATATTTTCATTGAAAAAACTAATAAATCACATTATATTTGTAAGCTTATTATTTCTTCTGAATGATAATAATCTTTAAATTTAAGGATTCATGTATGAAATCAGTAAAAAGGGGAAAGGAACTATTGGAAAAGATCTTATTCGGTAAAGGATCTGAGTTGTTTTTCATAGCAGGGCCATGTGTGATAGAATCAGAAGATACAACATTATCAATTGCTGAAAAATTATATGAACTCTCAAGCAGGATGAAATGTGAGATAATTTTTAAAGCTTCATATACAAAAGCGAACAGGTCCAGCATAGACTCTTATACCGGTCCCGGTATCGAAAAAGGATTAAAACTGCTGGCGAAGATAAGAAAAGAATTCGGTTTATACATTCTGACCGATGTTCACACCGCTGAAGAGGCGGTCATCGCGGGCAGAACCGCAGATATAATTCAGATACCCGCTTTTCTCTGCAGACAGACAGACCTTATAATCGCCGCCGCAAAGACCGGAAAGATCGTCAATATTAAAAAAGGGCAGTTCGCGTCATCAAAAGAAATGAAGCTGGCGGCGGATAAAGCTGTTTCAGCGGGCAACGGGAAAATTCTTCTGACGGAACGCGGAACTACTTTCGGATACAATAATCTCGTCGTTGACTTCAGGAATTTTATGGATATGAAGTCATTCGGATATCCCGTAGTTTATGATGTAACACATTCGCTGCAGAAACCCGCTGCCGAAGGAACAGTCTCCGGCGGTCAGCCGGAATATGCGGTTCAGATGGCTTGCGCGGCAGTATCAACAGGCTGTGTTGACGGCCTTTTTATAGAAACACATCCAGATCCTTCAAAAGCTTTGTCCGATTCAAAATCCATGCTTAAGATTGATCAGATGGAAGAGCTTATCGCGAAAGTCAAAAAAATAAAAAAGACGATATAAAATTATGCAGAAAGAAATTAGAATGGTCATACTTGACGTTGACGGTGCGCTGACTGACGGCAAGGTCTATTACAGCTCAAACGGAGAGCTGATCAAGCCTTTTTCGGTTAAAGACGGTTTTATAATTAAGCATGTCTGTCCGGCTATGGGTATAAAGTTCGCGATAATCTCCGGAGGTTTCGGGGATATTGTTAAAAAAAGAGCCGAAGTGCTCGAGATCGAGGATGTCTTTATCGGATTCGTTGACAAGGCTGATGCCTACAATGAAATTAAAAGAAAGTATTCGCTTTCAAATGATGAAGTTGCTTATTTCGGAGACGACTGGTTCGACTGGTCAGCCATGAAATTCGCTACCTTGAAAGGAGCTCCGTCCGATGCCGCTCCCGAGATCAGGGAAAGGGCTGATTTCGTAACTATAGCCAAAGCGGGCGAAGGCGCTGTAAGAGAATTTCTAGAACACATTCTAAAAAGAGACGGTAAATTTGAAGCTGCAAAAAGCAAATATCTCGATTAAAACAATTCTCATCTGTTGTTTTTTATTCCTGTCATGCGAGACTTCAAAACAGCCGGTGGCTACATCTTCTTCAGCAGCTGTCGGTACGGGCATGTCCGACAACATGATATGGGATATGGATGTCACAATAACAAGTGAAGGCCGGATACGCGCCAAATTCAGAGCGGGGTATGTTGAAAGGGATAATATCGGCAACTCCAAGTATTCGATAAGCAGAATAGATTCGGGGCTTGCAATCGAGTTTTTCGAGAAAGAAAAAAACACCGGATTTCTGCAGAGCAGGCGGGGTACTATCAATGACCTGAGCGAAGTATTTACCGCAATCGACAGCGTTGTTTTCAGATCAACAAAGGGTTATACTCTTTACACTGATACTCTTGTATGGAACAGAAAACTGGCACAGTTATCCACCGACTGCGATGTAATGATGATAAAAGATAACAGAGATACACTATACGGCGAAGGTTTTATAACTGATGACAAATTCGATTCATACGAGATAAAAAGACCGAGGGGAGAAACCCTGATAGAAGAAAAAGATCCGGTAAATTAAAGGAGGAATATTTGGTCAGATCAATGACAGGCTACGGTAAGAGTTCGGGTTCGTCGGACAATTATGATATTCAGGTAGAGATAAAAAGCGTGAACCACAGATTCCTTGATATAAATTTCAGAATGCCTTCATTTTTGAATGAACTTGAACTCAGGCTCAGAGACAGGCTGAAACTCTTATTGAGCAGAGGAAGCCTTACCGTTTTTGTAAATGTGACGGCAAAACCCGGAAGCGAAAATATTAAAAAAATTGACGCCGGAGCCGCAAAAGCATATAAATATTCACTCGAAAACCTGAAAGATGAGCTGGAACTGTCAGGAGAGATCGATCTTAACATGATCCTGAAATTTTCAGATGTCTATGATCAGACAGACGAAAGAGACAACGAAAATACGGTAAATAAAGTGACAGAATGTTTCGAGCGCGCGCTCTCCAATATGATCGGATACAGGGAAAAAGAAGGCGGAAACATTTTAAAAGATCTGGAATCACATCTTAATATTCTGGAATCTTTAATAAATCAAACCGGCGATCTTGCCGCAAAAGCCGCGAAAGTGCAGTTTGAAAAACTGCTTGACAGGCTGAAGAATTTTACAAGTCTGGAATCTTTCAGTAAAGACAGGCTCGAACAGGAGCTGGTTCTTATAAGTGATAAAGTTGATATTTCTGAAGAGATATCAAGGCTTAGATCACACATTCTGCTGTTCAAGGAAACTCTAAAAGAAGAAAAAGCAGTCGGTAAAATTCTGAATAATCTCAGCCAGGAAATGCATAGGGAAGCCAGCACTATTTCCGCAAAAACGAATATGACTGAGATATCGCATCTTTCTGTAAGCATGAAAGAGACAATTGAGATTATAAGGGAGCAGGTACAGAATGTTGAATAAAGGGCGCCTTGTAGTGTTTTCTGCGCCTTCTGGCTCGGGTAAAACTACTCTGATCACTATGCTCAGAAAAGAGTATCCGTGTCTTGAATTTTCTATTTCGGCTACAACAAGACCGCCGAGAGGTGTGGAAAAGAACGGAGTCGAATATTTCTTTCTGACAAAACCCGAATTTGAAGAAAAGATAAGAAATAATGAATTCGTTGAGCATAAAACAGTTTACGGAAATTTTTACGGAACTTTGCGCTGTTTTGTTGATGACGCTCTGAAAAAAGGCAAGAATGTTCTTTTCGATGTTGATGTTCAGGGAGGAATTGCGATCAAGAGGCAGTATCCTGATGATGCAGTCATGATATTTATTTATCCGCCTTCGCTTGAAGTTCTGAGAAAACGGCTTGAATTAAGGGGAACTGATTCTGAAGAAGTTATAAACAACCGTCTAAAATTTGCAAAGATAGAGATGGAAAAAATGAAAGAATATTCGTATAATATAGAGAACGATATTCTTGAAGCTACGTATTACGAGCTGAAATCGGTATTGAGAAGAGAGAAAATAATTAACTAAAAATAGAAAGGAAGAAAATGGAAAAAGTTAAAACGGGAACTAAGTTCGATACTGTCAGCGATAGAGACGACAGAAAAATAAGCCAGGAACAGTTCGAAGACAAATCGGTTAATATTTACGAAGCCGTAATGGTGCTCGGTCACAGAATGAGGCAGATCGAGAGAAAGAACGCCAAAGAATTTGAAAAACTGAGGAATTCGATCCTTGACGAAAGGACCGAAAAAGAATACAACAAGGAGTATGTTGCCGAGATCATAGATCAGGATCTGCCCGTGTTTCCAAAAGCCATCAGGGTCTGTATGAACGAAATGCTTAATGATGAACTCGATTATGAATACGAGGATATTACAAAACTTGAAGACTAAAAATGTTCTGATAGGTATTACGGGAGGGATAGCGGCTTATAAATCATGCCATCTGATTAGATTTTTCAAAAAATCCGGGTATGAAGTCAAAATCATTATAACTAAAAACGGTCTCCAGTTCATAACGGAAACGACGCTGAGGACATTATCTGGAAATGTCGTATATTCAGATACATTTTCAAATAACAACGAATGGTCAACCGAGCATATTTCAATTACCGACTGGGCAGATATTTTTATAATTGCGCCTGCGACAGCCAATATAATAGGAAAATATGCGAACGGTATAGCGGATGATGCGCTTTCAACTTCCCTTCTTGCCTACAATAAGCAGGTTATTATCGCGCCGGCCATGAACGATAAAATGTACAATAATCCTGCAGTGCAGAGAAATATTTCTTTACTCCAGGGACAGGGCGTATTTTTTGTCGAACCGGGCTACGGCGATCTTGCGTGCGGCTATAAAGCTTCAGGAAGAATGGCTGAACCGGAAGAAATATTCAGAGAATCGCTTTATTTTCTAAATAAAACCAAAAAGCTTGAAGGCAGGAAAATACTTATATCTGCGGCACGGACGATGGAGTTTATTGATCCCGTCAGATATATTTCAAATTGTTCGAGCGGTAAGACAGGTTTCAGACTTGCGGAAGCTTCCTCATATAAAGGTGCGGAATCTGTTCTAGTAACAGGTCCGACTGATGAGGTGTGCAACAGTTTCGTTAAACGGATCGATGTCGTATCATCAGATGATATGTACAGAGAAATTATAAGGGAATCTAAAGATTCTGACTGCATAATCATGTCCGCTGCCGTAGCTGATTACACATTGAAAAAATCGGAAGGAAAGATCAAGAAGAGCGGGGATGAACTTAAACTCGACCTGATTAAAACAAAAGATATTTTAAAAGAACTCGGTTCTTTAAAAAAGAAAGGTCAGATCCTTGTCGGATTCGCTCTTGAGACCGAAAAAGGAATCCCGAACGCGAAAAAGAAACTTGCCGAAAAGAATCTGGACATGATTATTTTGAATGAAACATCAAAAGATAACCCAGCATTCGGCACGGATTCAAACAGGATCACGATCATAACTAAAAACACGATTGAAAAACTGCCTTCGATGGATAAATCGGAGATAGCTGATATAATTCTTGAGAAAATAACGGCTTTATTCAACAGGGGGACGGAATGAGAAATCTAGTTTTAGCGTTTCTTTTTGTTTTTGCGATCAGTTATGCAGGCAGCGATGCACCTGAATTGAAGGTTGAGGACATCAAAAAAGAAAATCAGGTACAAAAGACTGCGCCTGCTTCAACAAAAAACACGCAGATCGAAAAAAAAGAGATCGTTCAGGTAAAAACAGATGTAAAGAAACCCTCAGAACCGAAAAAGCCTGCTACAGCTGCAAAACCTAATAAAAAAGAGGTGGGCGAGATAGATTTCAGGCTTGGGTCGGTTAATTCAAAAAACAGCGCAAAAATGATTCCTCTTGACGAAGAAGATAAAATATTTGAGAAAGATACGCTTCAGACAGGCAAAGAATCGAGATGCGAGATAAAACTGATCGACGGCAGCATTTTAAGGCTTAGCGAGAATACAAGATACATAATTGATCAATTCGAGCAGTCAGGCGAGAAAGTCAGCTTTCAGGGATATCTTGTCAGCGGTGAGTCATGGACCAATGTTAATAAGCTTGATTCAAAGAAAAAGGATTTCAAGGTGCGTTCACCTATCGCAGTAGCAGCTGTTATAGGAACCGCATATAAAATGACTTCTGACGGCAAACTTACAGAAATATCAGTGCTGGACGGGCAGGTTGAAGTCGATCTTGAGAAAGAAAAGAAAGCGGAACTTAAAATAGAACCGAAAAAAGACTCGGGCAGCATAGCTCCAAAACAATCGTCAGGACCTAAGCAGATACCGGGACCTTTTGAAGTTACTCTATCTGAATGGATTTCGATCGTGAAGGGTGAAAAAATAAGCATCAGGAGCGACGGTAAGTATAATAAATCCAAGACCGATGTGAATGTGCTCAATCAGGATTGGGATGCGTTCAAAAACAGATAAAAAGATTTAGGGCAAGTTGAACTTGCCCTTTTTTTTAGATAATAACTGGAGTTGCGATGAAAAAATTTTACGAACTTCTTACAGATAAACAACCCTGGAAGGGTTTATTTATGGGCAATCATGCAGTTGCGAGGGCGATGCTCGAATCGGGAGTTAAAGTGATAACGAGCTACCCCGGTTCTCCTACTCCTGAGATAGCGGAGGCTCTTCTGTCGGTTCCGGAAGAAGTTAGAGAATTTCATTTCGAATGGGCTACTAACGAAAAAGTAGCAACCGAAGTAGCCTTCGGCTCGAGCATCAACGGCAACATGTCCGTTGTTTTCTTCAAGTCTGTCGGACTCTATGTCGCCGCGGATTCGCTCGTTCAGCTCGGTCTGATGAACTTGACAGGCGGTTTAGTCGTGATCCTCGGTGATGACCCGGGCGCGAATTCAAGCCAGAAGGAGCAGGATAACCGTCATTTTGCAAGA
>CALMWI010000420.1 GCA_937873545.1 uncultured bacterium
AAGATACAGAATGAATATTTTAATAAATCGGTTGTTTTTTACTATAGAATTTACGTATAAAATATGCTTAAATATACACGAATGATTGTGGCGGACTGAGCTTAAAATCCCGTTTCAGGTCTAAAGGCGTTTCATACCGATTCGTTTTGCCGATCTTTATTGCATAGCCTTTTTCTTTGCCTTTGTAATATTGAAAAAAGAAACTTCTGCCGGTATCTGATGCCTGCTCTGTCAATTTCCAAAGATTTTCAATATCGGTAAATATGATCGAATCTATCTCGAACTCGCCGATTACTTTCTGCACGGGCGATGAAGCATAAACGACCACTGTTTTCACATCCGGTTTCTTGAAAATGGTGCGCCTGAACTCGTATTTCTTTGAGCCGGAGAAGATCTTTTCCGCAAATTCAGGCTTGATTGATAGGAGTACTTTCATTTTTCTAAAAAAGAGCTAATATTTTGACCTAATCTCTGCCTTAACTCCCAAAGCGCAGTTTTATTACCGTCGTACCTAAGCAATTCAAGTGCTTTGTCGTAGCTGACCCACTTCACAGCTTTGTGTTCGGACGATAACCTGATAGTCTTATCTTTGAGTTCTACAGCAAAACAATATTCAGGAATAACCCAAAAGCCTTTTTTATCCCTATGATCTCTAAAAATATCTTTAGGGATAGATGACACCGTATCAAGCTTAAGAAATTCACTCTCAGAAACAATCCCCGCCTCTTCAAAAGATTCACGCCTTGCAGCCTCAACAGGCTCTTCCCCGTCTTCACCTCCGCCTGCTATAAACTGCCAGCTGTCGTCATCGCTTCTCTGAAAAACCGCTACGATTAAATCAGAAGAGATAATATACGGAATTACAAGTATCTGGTATCGTGCACGCATGAACTAAACCTTTTTTTTATTAACAAGCATAACTGGTCAAGGCTATATCATTAATTTCGCGCTGACCACATTTTCCGATACCGATCATTTTTCCGACACCGGCAAAATGATCTTCATATCAATTATAAGTTCCTTCTTCATTCAATTCACCTCTTCAATTACATTCGCGATTAAGATTACAGCTTTATAAACTTCTTAAACAGAGAACCGTTCTTGTTTTTCATTTTTACGAAATAAGTACCCTTGACTAAACTGTTTACGCTGAAAGGAACTTTTGCTGACTGTAAGTTGACCGATCTGACCAGCTGTCCGTTAGCGTTAAAAATCGATATTTCGGTATCTTCAAAGTTATCAATCTTAAAGTTTAAATTTCCAAAGCTTGGATTTGGATAGACTGAAAATTCATCTTTCGTGCTACCTGAACCAAACACGATTCCAGTCTCAACTGCAAACTGCCATAAGTCATTCGTATATCCGTCATCTGTCTGACCTGTAACAATATAACCATTCGTGCCGTCAGACATCCCGACAGCCTCATACCTGCCCGCACCGGAAAAAACATCCGACTGTGTCCA
>CALMWI010000421.1 GCA_937873545.1 uncultured bacterium
TATATCTATCTTAGGCCCGTAAAAAGCACCACCGCCCACATCGATCTCATATTCCAGTCCGACTTCATTTACAGCTTTTTTCAAATGTTCAACTGCCATCTCCCAGTCTTCATCACTGCCTATAGCTTTCTCGGCCGGTTTAGTAGCGATATAAGCCTTGAACTTATTCAGTCCGAAAGCCCTGAGGACATAAAGGCTGAACTTGAGCGCACGGAGTATCTCGCCGTAGATCTGATCCTTACTGCAGATAATATGCGCGTCATCCTGAACAAAACCTCTCACCCTTTTCAGCCCGTGCAGAGCACCGGAGAACTCATACCTGTAAACAGTACCGAATTCCGCATACCTGACCGGCAGTTCCTGATATGACCTCTGCCTGTTCTTAAAGATCATCAGATGAAAAGGACAATTCATAGGCTTCAGATAATATTCTTCCTCATCTATCTTTATCGGAGCATACATATTTTCCTTAAAGAAATCCAGATGCCCGGAAGTTTTCCACAAACCTGCCTTACCGATATGAGGAGAATAAACCCATTCATAGCCGTTTTGCAAATGAGCCTTCTGACTGAACCTCTCAAGCTCGTATCTTATGACGCTGCCGTTCGGATGAAATGACGCGAGACCGGCTCCGATCTCTTCTGAAAAACTATACAGATCAAGCTCTTTTCCAAGCTTGCGATGATCTTTGTTCTCAATAATATTTTTCATTTTTTTGTTCCTTAGATTTAATTTTTTACAATAAAAAAAGCCGCTGAACCCGAGAGTCCGGCGGCTTATTAACAAACCGTTTTTAGATTATGTTAAATTATACCAACCCCCTCCGGGTTCGAAACTCGTAGGTGGTCGTGGTCAATGCGATGCTAATATGCTGTAAATTAATTTTCATTTTCTAACTTTTTATTAATTCCGACCGCAAATTACTACAATTATTTTTTATTGTCAAGCGATATAATGATTCGTTTATTTAAACTCATTCAGCTTGCTTAATAATTCAACAGCCTCGATCCCGAACTTAGAAAATCCGAACCATTTCTTTCCAAGATCTTTTAATGATGCTCCAAAATGATAGACATCCATGTCGTCAATAATTATGAATCTGTCGTGCGATTTCTTGAATATTCTGACTTCAACAGGAAAATACTGTCCGCTGAACTTTTCAATATCAAGTTTTAGCTGTGGTGAAACCGATCGAGTCAGGATCGTTACTTTTACATTCTTGTTTACTTTTACGAGATGAACCAGAACAGTATCGTCAATATAATTATCTACGATCAACACCGATTTCTCCGCTCTTCGAAACAAGTCAGACACAAACTTGTACGCATCGAATATTTGCCCTTCGAAGAAAATTCCCTGTTTAGGCTCAAGCTCCTTACTTTCAAGTGCATTCAAAACTCTATCAACCTTTTTATCAGTTTCTAACTGTTTTATTTCAAGATTACCTAATCGCATAAATACCTGAGCATTTGATTGAATGAACTTTTTCATATTTACAAAGGCACTAATGATCTTTATACTAACACTCACAGCAGTCTCACTTTTCAATACAGCAGAAAGCATGGCTACTCCCTGCTCAGTAAAAACATAAGAATTCTTTCGCTTACCACCCCAACTTGAAGTCGCAAATTGCGACTTCAAGTTTTGCATCTCTCTACTATTTAGCATAAAACAGAATTTCTCAGGAAATCTTTCGATGTTCCTTTTTACCTGTTCATTCAACCTTTTCAGCTCCACACCATACAATTCCGCAAGATCGGAATCCAGCATTACCTGATATCCCCTAATAGAATAAATTCTGTCCCGGATCACACTCTCATCAAATTTTTCCAATTCATTACCTGTCATAAATGATTCTCCCGATAACATTTTAGGCAATGTAACAAGAGATGAGGGTCATCTAGTGACACTGTTCTATAAAAAATATGAATTATTTTTGTATTATTTTACGAAAGGAATCTCTTCACCGAAAACATTGAAAATTTTTATATCATTGCCTTCAAATCCGTGATACTCGCTTCTGAACAGAACCCAGACCATAAAATCCCTGAACTCTCCTTCAAAAGCCGTATTGACCCTCTTCCTGATACATTCCAGATTAAAACCGAGCTTTTTTGGGACATTCTGACTTTTCTGATTTTCGGGAACACATTTTATCTCGAACCTGTCTATTTCTTCATTCATGAAACCGACTTTGATCAAAGCTTTTGAAATCTCCGTGGCTATACCCTTTCCGCATTCATCCTTATCGATCCAGTATCCGATCTCGTAGGCATACTTACCGTTGTGAGTATGAAGTCCCGTACCGCCTATCACTTTAGATTCGTCCCTGTTGAAGATACCATACACAAAATCCTTTGAAGCATCGAAATTCGACCTGAACCTGCGCAGTATCTCTATCCTGTCCTCAACGGTCAAAGGCTCTTTATGTACGAACGGCATAAATTCTTTAAGATGATCGACATTCTTCAATATCGAAGTGTGAAGCAGCCTTGCGTCAGCCGGATTCCAGCATCTGAGCACGCATCGCTTTGTTTCAATTCTATAAGGTGGATATTTCATGATTACCTCTTGCTTCTAATTAAGATTCATTATTTTACTGAGATTAAGGAGAATTAAATCCGAACTAAAGCAGCTCGGTTATACTTACAATCTCATAATCCGCCCACTTGCGCCTGTCAGGAATCTTTTCCGGCCACAATTCCTGTATGATCCCTGTAATCATAACTGTCGTCAGCCCGACTTTCTTAGCTCCGGCAAGCTCATCCGAACCGCCGTCACCAATAAAAACTGCTTCGTCTGGCTTCACGCCTAACTCCCTCATTGACAATTCATAAATTTCAGCGTCCGGCTTTGCATAACCAGCATAGCAGGATTTTACTGTACTATCAAACAAATGAGCGATCGGAGATTTCTCCCACAATGCGATCTCCATAACATCAACATTACTTACCAGACCTAATTTCTTCCCTCTCTTTTTGAGGGTTTCCAAAGTCTCAACCGATTCCTTCGGAATATTGATCAGAGCCTGACCGAAACGCTCTTTCCTGATCCTGACAGCTTCATGAACAGTTGCATCAGAAACACCCGGCTTTACTCTGTCGATCAAACCTCTGATTATCAAAAACTCATCTTTTTCCCGGCCGCATAGACGATCGTACGAACCGTTAAACAGAAGATCATTCCATACCATTCTGTCTATTCCGAAAAATTCCGAAGTTGTGGGTAAATTCGCCCATGTTGATTCACGGCCTGTCAGTGTATGGAACAGGTCAAACAGATACGCTTTTTTATTAAGATCACTCAGCTTTGGCATTTTAACATTTTCCTTTATAAAAATAAGTATTTCAAGGTAGTTTTAACTGAATTCATGAAGTCAAAATCAAATAAAATAGCTCACAAATATTTTATCAATATTTTTCAACAACTGATCAGCATTAATATCATTTATTACGGCATGCCTGTATTGAGAGTAGAGCTCTAATATTTGATCTTTAGTTTTATCGTCAAGTAAAGCCAGATCAAGCATCTGACCTTTGTTTATATCGTTTGGTTCAAATTTTTGAAGTCCGTTACCATACTCTCGGCTATTATCTTCAAAAATCAGTTTTGCTGTTTCAGTTAAAAGATATGCAAAAAACAAATCTAAATCAATAAGATCGAATAATGCCGTTTGTTTAGGATAAACGCAATGGAATGAAGTTAAATTTGAAATGTTTGCATCATTTCGAATAAAGCGCAAACCTGTTCTATTGAATACTGTTATCCAAATAGGTGCCGGCATACGATTCTCCAGCGAATACCAGGGCTTTCTGCTTGCTGTTAAATACTTCTTATCTATACCTTCCGCTTCACCTTTTTCTAAATACTTTTTTACATTAACATCGTTTGAGTTTAAGGCGTTTAAAAGAAATATATTCTTATCATTTGATTTAAGTTTTTCAAAATCATTTTCTGTAAAAAAAGATTTTTTTGCATCAGTAGCCTTGCAAATACATGGAAGAAGATATTTTTCGTTAATTTCATGAGCTTTAGCTTTAGATTTATTAAAAATGAAATATTCATTTGATCCGGTAGCTATTCCGCGTACAACCTTAGCATATTTTGAAAAAGACACAAGATTTTGAAATTTTATTCCATTTTGTTTTTGGTAATATGCCTTCCACTTAATATTTGGATTTAGTTCTGTAAAAGTATAAGTCTGTTTAGTTTCTGATAAATTAGGATAAGAATCAATAATTTCATCAATCTTCCCTAAATCTTGTAAAGATTGAATGTTGCTAAATTGTACTTTATCAGTCTGATTATCATTCGCACAAAAAATAATTGAAGCTGTTGTTAAAGCATCATCAAAAACATTTTGTTCAAAATCAATTACGAAAATATGCCGTAAAGTCTTACTTTTAATTAGATAGGTTTTAACGAGTTTACCGTAATCCGAATTTAAAAATTCAGAGGGTATAATGTAAGCACATCGTCCATTGGGATTTAGTTGATGAATAGATTTCAATAAAAACAATGTGTATAGGTTAGTAAAGCCATTCAATTTACATTTCAGATATGTTTCTATTTCTCTGAGTATGTTTTTATTGTCATAGTCGTGAAATTTAAAATACGGCGGATTGCAGATGATACCGTCATATTTATTCTTCCAATCATTGTACATGTAATCTTCTAAGAGAATATTAATATTTTTTATATCATGAAAATAATTTGTTGCATTTTCAAATATAGTTTTGTCGATTTCAAAACCTTTAATTTCAATATTTTCTTTATAGGATAATATAGCTCTTGAAAATATACCAAGCCCAAACGCCGGTTCTAACACCCGTTTTAAATTAGTATTGCCCAGAATCCATTTAGCCATTAAATCTGCTATGGGAAAAGGTGTAAAAAATTGAGCATAT
>CALMWI010000422.1 GCA_937873545.1 uncultured bacterium
AAAATTATTTTAAAATGAATACCATTTATATTTAAGGTCCTTTCAGAACAAATTATATTAGTTAAAACATATGGACCATTCATTCTGTTTGTCAGCCGAATATATTCTTGCAGGTGTTATTAGGTACTGAAAGTAAATTCCTTTTTCTTCGCAGTACGACCTGATCTCTTCAATTTTCTTTCTGATATTCGGTATTTCTGAAAATGTTTTTCTTGTAAAGCAGACTTTTTTGAGCTTTTTCAGGCTTGATATCTGGGATATTACATCATTCCAGGCTGAAACTTTATCGTCGATAAAGCTGTCGCGGTAATCGGTTTCCGTGTTTTCAGGTACGGAAATCTCTGATATGAGGTCAGCAAATCCGATCTTATGCTTTTTGATAAAAGCGATCTTATCGTCTTTATGAGCTTTTTTCAGATAGGGTTCGTTATAAGCTGCAGGCAGAAGCGTCCACAGATGGTTTTTCGGTCTGCCGTAAAAGAAATCAGCAGAATTGTGATCAGTATCCGGGTTAAATGTGCCGATTATTAGGATCTCGGTTGCAGGATCTGGCTTATAATCCCGGCATCTGTGTTTAATTCTTACCATTTTCAGAGAGAAATCTTCTAAGTTCATCAGGCTTCTGAGTTCCTACAACGAATTTTCTGCCGTTCTTAAGAATAATGATCAGCCCGTCATTACCGCTGCAGTTGTAAGCCACTCCTTTCCAGCCTATGCGGTAACCCCAGCCGCCGAATTCGAGTATTGGACGGTATTTATCAACTTTAACCGATCCGATATCATCCCAGCGGATGGTTCTGCCGAACCTGAAAAGGATCCTCATTTCTATTATTATGCCTGTATCATTAATATTTGTTTTCAGATAGCCGTAAAAGAACATTATTATTAAAATGATCAGAGCTGATATTATAAACAACTTTGGAATCAGAGTAAGTTCCTCTTTCTGCCCGGCAGGTAAGTACAATGCGACAATACCGCCTATAACCGCTATACCAACGATGAACCATACCAACGGCGAATTGAATTTCTGAGTTTCATTATATTCAGCCATGAGATTTACCTCAATTGTTGAAATATCCTTCTGTATTCTTCTTCGAAATTAGGAGTGAAGATGTCTCTTCCGAGATTTGATTCAATTTCAGACCTTGACCAGAACCTGCCGCCGTCAAGTTCAGTGCTGTCGGGCGTAATAGGGCCGTCATAAACAGTCGTGAAACTGTGAATGTATTCGCGTTCGACGGAAGATTCCCAGATATATTCAGCGGCTTTTTCAGGCGTA
>CALMWI010000423.1 GCA_937873545.1 uncultured bacterium
GTCTGTTCAGGGCTCAGTGAAAATTATATTCCGGTTTCTTTTGAGACGAGTACACCTTATAAAAAAGGCGATCTGACTGGAACGATCTATCTATAATAATGCGGTAAACACGAAAAGAGCATTCCTAAAACCTTGACAAAATGACTAAAATTGATTAAATTGCGTCAGCATGTTGACGGAAATCGATCAAATTCGGTCAATACGAGGGAGGATATAAATGAAATTTATTGAAAGAGCTGTAGCAGAAGGATTAAAAAAGAAAATTGTGGCCGGTAAGGTGCTTATGATCCTGGGTGCGAGGAGAGTCGGTAAGACTGAGCTGATAAATCATTATCTTGAAGGAATTCCAAAAGAAGAATATCTAAAATTCAACGGAGAAGATATCCGTCACGCAAAATTATTTGAAGACAGGTCTGTAGAGAATTATATGAGGATACTAAAAAATTGTAAGCTGCTGGTTATTGATGAAGCACAAAAAATTACGGATTCCGGCCTGGTGCTGAAGCTGATCGCAGATAATTTCAAAGAATTAAAAATCATAGTAACAGGATCATCTGTTTTTGATCTATCGAATAAATTGGGAGAACCTCTTGTCGGCAGAAAGAACACAGTTTATCTGTATCCTTTTTCCCAGATGGAATTTCAGAAATACGAGAACATTATTGAAACAAAAGAAAAGCTTGAAGAAAGAATTATATTCGGCTCATATCCTGAGCTTGAGCAGTACCCGATATGGAACGACAAACAAAACTATCTTTATGAGATGCTCAATTCTTATCTTTTGAGGGATATTCTTGCTTTTGAAAGCATTAGACAGTCGGACAAGATAATTGACCTTCTGCGGCTCATTGCATTCCAGACAGGGAAGGAAGTTTCATTGCAGGAATTAGGTTCTCAGCTTAATATAGCGAAAAATACGGTCGAAAAATATCTGGATCTTTTATCAAAAGTATTCGTCTTATTCAAACTACGCGGTTTCTCCAGGAACCTTAGAAAGGAAGTCTCAAAAATGAACCGCTGGTATTTTTACGACAACGGTATCAGAAATGCCATAATCGGAAATTTTAACCGTTTAAACCTCAGAAATGATGTAGGTGAATTATGGGAAAATTATCTTGTTTCGGAAAGAGTTAAATTTCAGAATAATTCCGGTATGACAGCATCTAACTATTTCTGGCGGACTTATACACAGCAGGAAATTGACTGGGTGGAAGAGACAAACGGAGAATTAAGCGCTTATGAATTCAAATGGAATATAAAAAAGAAACCAAAAGTTCCGGTTTCGTGGAAAGAAGCGTATCCTGATTCTGATTATAAGGTAATATCTCAGGATAATTATCTCGAATGGATAGTTTTGTGAGATTATTTCAAATTAAACTATCTGCTTTATTAAGTTTTATTTTTCGCATAAAATGATTATATTTGTCTGTTGTGATTGAAAGCAGGCATTGACTTTCAGCACATTTAAGTAAAACAGGGATCATGATGGAAAATTTCAAAACAGGCGCAAACTACAGCGGATTTACTCTGAAAAGATCTGTTTTCGAAAAAGATATGGATTCGACCATCATGTCATTCGTACATGAAAAGACAGGCGCAAAACTTACCGCCGTGAAAAATGATGACGAAAATAAAACTTTCTGTATAGCATTTAAAACAATTCCGGAAGATTCAACGGGCGTTGCGCATATTCTCGAACACTGCGTACTTTCAGGTTCGGAAAAATATCCGGTAAAAGATGTATTTTCCGAGCTCTACAAAGGCGGACTGTCCACTTTCATGAACGCTTTCACTTCCACTGATTCAACCTATTATCCGTACTCAACGAGAAATCTGAAAGAATATTTCAACTTCATGAATGTCTATCTCGATACGACCCTCTTCCCTCTGCTTACAAAAAATTCATTCCTTCAGGAAGGCTGGCATTACGAACTGAAAGATAAAGATTCGCTGCCGGAATATCAGGGGATAGTTTTTAACGAAATGAAAGGCGCGATGTCAAACCCTTTAAGGCAGATGACGATGAATGTGTCCAGAGTCTTATTTCCGGGATCGACATATTCGCATAATTCAGGCGGCGATCCCGAAGTCATTACGGATCTGACTTATGATTATTTTAAAGACTTTCATAAAAAATATTATCACCCCTCAAATTCACATATTTTCGTTTACGGGAATGCCGATCTCTTAGAAGAATTAAAGTTCATCAGCGAGGGTTATCTAAACAAGTTTGAGAAAAAGCTGATCGATTCAGCGATCGCAAAAGGTGAAAACATAGTTCCTTTAGCTACGGAAACATTTCATTACCCGATAAATCAGACCGAATCTCACGATAAAAAGTGTTATATAGCTGTATCAACGAAAGTAGGCACGCCGAAAGATGTTGAACTGAATGTCGCTTTCCATCTGCTGAGCAATATTTTATTAAATTCCGATGCATCCCCTGTGAAACAGGCAGTTATGAAGGAAGGAATCGCAGGAGATTTTTCGGGCTATTTTGACGACGGGCAGTTTGAAACGGCCGTTACAGCTTACATATCGGGTTCTGAGGCTGAGCACAAAGATAGATTTCTTGAAATATATTTCAGCTCGCTAAAAGAAATAATCGAAAAAGGAATAGATAAAGATCTGATCCTGTCTGAAATAAATCACCTTGAGTTTAAGCAGAAAGAAAAAGTAATATCTTCGATGCGCGGTTTGATCTACCTTAACAGGGTGCTTCATCTGGAGCTATACGATATAGACCTTTTCTCAGGGATCAACCTTAATCCTGTTATTCAAAGCATCAGAAAAAAATCCATGGAAAGCGATTATCTTGAAAAAACTATAAAGAAATATTTTCTGGACAAAACAAGAACCGCAGTCGTTATAATGGAGCCTGATGCAGAGCTCGCCGAGAAGAGATCAAAAAAAGAAAATGACAAGCTCTCTCATTACAAGAATTCGCTGAATGATATTCAGCTGCAGGAGCTTCTGAAGCAAACCGCTGAATTCAAAAAGTATCAGAATGAAGAAAATTCAGATGAGAATCTTGCCAAAGTTCCGAAGCTTGAAGTAAAGGATATTGACAGAAGAGCGATGCTAATAATCCCGAATGTTGAGAAAATTGACGGCGTCGAGTTTTTATCGAACGAATTTTACACGAACGATATAATCTATCTGAGCATAGGATTCGACCTGAACAAAATCCCTGCGGATCTGCTTCCGTATCTCAATTTTTTAACCGACATGTTCAAAGAAATAGGAACTAAAACCCGTTCATACGATCAGCTGTACAAGGATGTTTCGACATTTTTCGGCGGGTTTGATTTCTCGCTTTCAATACTGGATGATTTCAAAGATAAAAATAAATTCAGACCCATTCTGTTCCTCGAGATAAGAACATTTAAAAAATTTATGTTCAAGGCTGCCGATATCCTGATAGACATAATAAAGAATATCTCTTATGACAACACTGAAAGAATAAAAGAAATTATCACGAGCAGGTATTTAGGCAGAGATGTAAATTTAAAATCTGAAGGCTATGACTATTCTGTAACGCGGCTTAAAGCATGCGAGAACGAAAGGGGAAAATTCCTTGAAATGGTAAAGGGGCTTACATCTTTTTATGCGTACAAGGATCTGAATGACGGTCTGGACAGTAAACTGGCGGGTTCAATTGAAAAG
>CALMWI010000424.1 GCA_937873545.1 uncultured bacterium
GAAAGGATAAGATTTCATCTTGAGCGCGTTTTTTTTAGCTTTTATAAGTAGCCCGGTATCTTTTCTGAAAATTCCCAGCGCGTAATAGCATTTATTCATAACTCCGAAGTTCGCATTCAGCTTTGTTATTTTATCCAGCTTATCCAGAACTTTAGCTTCGTCTGATTTATTCCCGGTCAGAAGACCGAGAATTTCGATATGCGCTTCGTTTACGAATCTGGTGCCTGCTCTCTGCTGATATTTATTCCAGCTTATGATCTTCTTCCGCAGTTTTTTCATTTCCTCTTTATCGTCGGCAACCAGGGCGTTGTAAAGCATAATGCTCGCCATTTCCCAGTAGCATTTGGCCGTACCGAATTTGGCATAATTCTTCGCATATTTATAAGCCTGTTTCAAGTCTTTCTCATTCCTGCCCGAATAAAAATACCTGATAGCAAATGCACCTGATTTTATATCGCCGACCTCTGATGCAATTACTTCGCCGGATATTTTTGATGCAAGATCATAAGCTCCGTAGTGCATGGCTATTATCGCTATTCTTGATTTTGTGTAAGGTATTTCTACCGGGTGATTTATAGCTAACCCGTAATACAGTCCTTCCATATAAGCCCGTTCAGCTTTCTTTATTAATCCTGACGACATATAAAAGCCTGCAAGATTGGTGGTTATCAGAGGCAGGTCAGAGACTTTCTGATTGTCATTAAGAAGTTTTTGAGCTTTGACCGAGTATTTTAAAGCTTTTCTTATATCATCAGCATCAAAATCCTCGTATGCAAGATTCGAGTGCAGAATGGCAAGATCATTATAAAGCACAAAATGGTCATCGGCTTCTTTCATGTTTAAATTCTGCACAATATCAAGGCATCTTTCAGATTCCGCGAGGTCGTCTCTGTGCATAGCTATTGTATTTTTCAGAAAATAAAAATCGATTTTCATTGCGGTATCCATTTTGACTTCCATTTCCTCGAGCACAGACATTGCCTTTTTCTCTGTTACAGTGTCCCCTGTAATGAAAAACACATACCAGACAAGATCAAAATAGAAAGATATTTTTTCCTGACCTTCAAAGGAATCCATCAGATTTATTAAATCGGCCGATGCTTCTTTATGCGGTATTGAATATGCGCAGACTTTAATTCTGGTCCATTTATAATACTTGTCTTCTCCTTTAAGCTTTTTGTAAATATTAAAAAGCTCAACCGGCTCTTTGAACTGCACAGAGTGTATTTTTCTGGCGAGATCAAGTATCAGTTTTTCTTTACCCTTCCAGTCTTTGACATTCAGAGCTATTTTTTCAATAAATCCGATAACTTCGGAACCGATATTCACATTTCCGGTTTTTGAGAGAATTTTTAAGAAATCCAGTCCTTTGCTGTATTTTCCGTGCCTGATCATATATTCAAAAGATCTTTTAAAAATATTCCTCATAATATCTACATCGGAACGCTTCCTGAAAACGTCTGCCAGCTTTATAGCCAGTTTAAGAGACCTTTCGTCATCGGCCAGAAAAAACATAGTCATTGCTTTGTAGAGCTTTTTAGCATCTTGTGTGTTAGACTTTATTATGGATTCGGCGATCTTAACTCTGAAAAAATCGATTTTCTTCTTGAGCAGCCTCTCGTAAATGATCTCTCTAATAATTGTATTTGAAAATTCAAGATCTTCATTAACAATAGATTTGCGCACAAGCCCCTCATTTTCGGCTTTAGTTATTATTTCCCTTGCAGGATTTTCTTTTACATTTACAACATCTTTAAGAACCTCATGATCGAAAATATCTCCGTAAACCGAGCCTCCGTCAATGAACTCCGGACCTTTACCGGGTATCTGATTGAGTTTTAAAAGAATAACTTCCTGAAGAGAATACGGCACTTCGCCGGATCTTTCAATATCCTTTGTTATATATGGAAGAATGCCCGTTACGAACAGAGGATTTCCGCCTGTTGATCTTTGAAGATCCCTGCTGGCTTTAAGAGAAATATCTATCCCTGATGCTATCTTTGTTATCGTCTGAATATCCTTTGCATCGAAAGGCTTAAGATCTATCATAAGCGATTCGTAGTAAGCCAGAGGTGTTATTCTTATTTTTTCCCTGCCTATCGTTGTTGCGATGATATTTACGAACGGATTTCCTTCATTTATCATTCTGTGGAACATGAAAAGGCTTTTTTCATCGGCAAAATGGAGATCGTCAATATAAATAAGGGTCGGTTCGGATATAGCCTTGAATTTCTGAAATATTTCTGCCGGATCGTTTTTATTCGCGGCTGTCAGATTTCTGAACAGATAATTTTCATTTTCTTCCCCGTATATACCTTTGAACCTGATAAGATTTTTGTACCCGAGCGACTGGATTATCTGCTCTGCAAGAACGGTTTTGCCTATTCCCGAAGGTCCGTTCAGGAGCACAAAAGCCCTTCTGTCACCTTTAAAAAAATCCAGAGATGTTTTGATTTCTTCGATCCTTCCCACAAAAATATTTTTTTTGTCATTTATAACACCCGTAAGCTCGAATATCTCCCTCTCTCCGACCCCTTTGAATTCTTTTTTGCCGGCTGAAAGGGCTTTAAGTGATGTTTTTACGGCAGAGGCAAAGGAAGAATCCGCATAAATCTTATAAGGCTCAGCTTTAGCCGCGATCCTTGCTGCCAGATTTACATTCGATCCGAGAAAAGTGAATTCCCATCTTTTCTCATTTCCGATTATTCCGCAGTAACCGCGCTGGAGTGTTCCCCCGATCTGTACCGGGATCATCATCATTTCAGCTTTCTTTGAAAATCCTGAAAGCAGTTCGTACATTTTTACAGGGGCATCGGAAGAATAAACCGGTGAGCCTGATGACAGAAGTATCATCCAGCCTTTGTCCAGATATTCGATCTTGTTGATATATACCGATCCTTTTTTGG
>CALMWI010000425.1 GCA_937873545.1 uncultured bacterium
TGATGCTCAGCTTTAAAGGGTAATTCACCGGTTAATATTTCATAAAATACAATAAAAATTTAATTGCTTACGGTTTAGACAGAGCTCAAAAAGAAAAACTCAGCGAAAAGGAAACTTCAAAATTGATTTCGGATCTCAGTTCCTATATATTCGAACCGGTCAGACCTTTTAATATTCTCCCGAAATCCCAGAAAATATTTGATGACGCGATCAAGAAATTCAATTTCATTGAAGATATGAACAAGAATTATCCGCTTATCTTTCTGACAGGACCTGACCAGAGAGATGTTAACCTTACCATATCTCAGATAAATACTCATAAGATAAGGGGTGCGAATACATATCTTATTGCAGAAGAGAATGATGATCTGATCCAGAACTGCAAATCTGTTCCGGAAGGAAGCGATAATTACGAATTCATATTCGTGAAACTTCCAAGAACCGAAGATACACTGCTTGCAACTTTTTCAGGAATGGTTGTTCTTCAGCTTCTGGCGCTTAAAATGAGTATTAAGAAGATGAAGTATTTAAACAAACTTCACATACCGATGCACGGCGTTCATCCTGACGTTCCGAAAAATGTTTCAAAGAGTATTACGGTCGATTAATAGAACTTAAATTTTTTTATCGGGCGGATTCATATCCGCCTTTTTTATTTCTCCAGAACAAAAATCTTCTGACAAATCCCGTTAAAAGAATTTATAATCGTAAAGAGATAAAAACGAAGTTTACGATTTTTTAAACAGATTATTCACAAAAGTAATCACATATAAGGTTTTATTTAATCTATATGAGCATATAAGCAATAGATAGAAGACGGATCTGCCGTCAGAAGCCAAAATCGGCTCAGCCATGAGTGATGTCGTATAATATATATTATGTAAACTAAAAGATCGGATTTTCAAGTTTTCAGGGTGTTTTAAGGATTTTTTAAAAGTATATTCCCTATCTCTTGTCTATATCATTAAATAAAATTTCAGATATTGCTTGTCGTCACGAATTTTTCCATTTTCAAAAAAATGCTGTTAAAAAAGTTTTGAAAATCGTTTGACATTTTCTGCAGATTTTATTAAATTAGCCCCGCAGTTTAAAAACTAACAAAGGATTTATAAATGTATTCTTTCTTATTGTTCCTCTTCGTAGTAAACACTTTCATCCTGATGATCATTATTCTGATGCAGTCTGATAAAAGCAGCGGACTTTCTTCGACTTTCGGCGGTGTCAGCGGAGCGGCTTCTTCGACTTTCGGAACAAGAGAAACTGTGACATTCCTTCATAAAATGACCATAATACTGACAACTTCTTTTTTTGTTATGGCGATTATTCTCGGTTTATTATCAAAATCTGAATTTGGCGACAAACAGGATTTTGACCAGAGCGTAATTATGCAGAAAAAAGCTGAAATGCCTGTCTCCGGTTTACCTTCTCTCGACCAAACAACTTTGCCGGTACAAGGTCAGAACGAGCAGCCAGCAAGTGCTGCTCCGGTAGCTCCGTCTGAGTCAGGCCAGAAATAGCTGGAGTGGTGGAATTGGTAGACACACCATCTTGAGGAGGTGGCGCCCTAGGGTGTAGGAGTTCAAATCTCCTCTTCAGCA
>CALMWI010000426.1 GCA_937873545.1 uncultured bacterium
AGTTCGTCGTTTAATATCAGGGGCATTCTGTGATGGATGTTCTTCAGGAACCCGGCTGAATCGACCGTTGTGACAGAACATTTCAATCCCTTATCGTCATGAACGAACACTCCTGCAATGCAGAGAACATCTGATGCGCTTTTTATGTAGTAAGGCTGTTTTCCGTTCCATTCGTAAAAACCCGAAACGGGTATAATGCACCTGTGCTTAATCAGATATTTTCCGAGATGTGATCCGCTCAAAATCGTATCCAGCCTTGAGTTGAAGATCAGAGATGGAAGGGGCTTTCCGTGAAGTTCGGAAAAGCCCCAGACCATTGACTTTAGCATCAGCGATCTGTCCGGGTAAAAAACAGCATTTACTTTCATACCCGGAGACAAATTGAACTTAGGCTGAATTTTTTCAGAAATATCTTCGATCCTGAATTTATTCAGCAGTTTCGTATCATCGTAAACCTGGGCGAACCTTCCGCACATAATTTCAGCGCTTTATATTTTCTTAAAGAACACCATTGAATTGATAGGCTTCTTAAGCACCATAATAAAATCCCTGAACTCCGGATATCTGTCTTTAGGTATAAGCATTTCGGGCATGTAAGTATCTCTTGTTATGATAACTTTACCTTCAGTCCTTTTTATGCTGATCCTGATGTATGCTTCTTTATCTCCGATCTTGAATTTCATATCTTTATTCTCAAGATTTATTAGTTCCTTATCGGGTCCTGCCGAGATCTCAAACTCATCGCGAAACATATTCCTGTCCGAAACATAAAAATCATTCTCTCTCTGCGTAAGTGAGACATCAAAGTTCATAGCAGGATCAGACAGGTAAAAATAAGAGTGCTCTCCCTGTGTTATTACAGCCGAAGTTTTTTTATTTTGTAACTGACCGTCATATCTTCATTAAGTTTTCCGAAATTTGTAAAGACAGGTCCTTCGATCAGTTCAGCCGTATTGTCTCTGATCACCCACTGAAAAAATCTCATTCCTCTTTCGTTCTCAGGGAAGCTTTCAAAGCTGCGCATCCATGAATCGTACATTCCGGTATTGACCGACCCCATAGACATGATAATGTCGCTGCCCGAAATATCATATTCGTATTTTCTTGAGATTATGTTCTTTTCAGGCAGAATGATCTCAACAGGAACGGATCTGCCGGGAAGTAATACGAGGCTGTTAAAACCGCCGGCGTATCCATAGGGCTGATGCACATTACCGATATCGAGCAGGATGCCGTTATAATGGATCACGAACTCGTCGAAGACATCATACAGCACAAGGTTTTTCAATTTTTCTTTGATCAGCCTTGCCTCGGGGCTGAGTTTAATAGCCGGTTCGCAATTTTTTATTCCCGCTGCTTCAGTGAGAGCAAGAAACAGAGCCGTCAGATCTCTTGACGAACCGAATTTTCTTTCTATTGTCTTCGTCATATCCTCAGGCGTGAAATCCATAGCGGCTATATATGAATTCTTAGCGGTAAAATTCTTTGCGAGATGATCATAGATCGCGAAAACTTTTTCTTTTTCGGTTTTTAAGCCTGAGGAAATCTTATCTGACAGTTCTTTGACCTCTTTCGATCCTGACTTCGGAAAAACTTTACTGAACTGGTCTTTATTGAATTCCTTCCAGTCTTTAAAGAAAGAGAAAAGCACAGGTTTGCCTGAATATAAATAGTCCGGAGACCAGGGTTCTTCTTTTATTAACGGGCTGTTCTTGATGCTCCAGCTCAGCTGAATTCTACCGTCTTTTTCTTTTTTGCTGAATGAAAGCGATGAATGGGCTTCAAATCTGCAGTTAAGTTTTTTCGGATAATTTATATTCATGATCTTTTCAAGATAAGGATTGCTCTCCTGAAAATGCTCTATGCCTGATAGGGGTATCTTCCTTGTGCTTTTGATCTTATATTCAAGTACGATGTAGTATCCCGGACCTATCTGCGGGTAATTAATTATCTTCTTTCTGTTGTGCACATACTCGGGCGACCAGACAGCGTCATCGGTATTAAGGTCATATACCTGATTTTCGGGAACGGGTATTCTTACATTTTCCGGCGAGACCGAAAAATAGCTTATGAGCTCAACGGTCTCATAGTCGGGGTTGTACTCTATCTCGACATCGGAATATCTGATCTTTCCAGAATAATCGAGTATTTTCTTTAAGTAGAAGACCTTATGCTCAAAGGTATG
>CALMWI010000427.1 GCA_937873545.1 uncultured bacterium
TCGCAAGCATTTCTTCAGCTTCAGAACGCATTCTGACATTCGGTGAATTGATCCTGGTTCTCCATTTTCGGAATTCCGAATCGACCCTTGCGATGATTTCTTCCTGAGTGGAATCAATATCAAGGCGAAGAGCTTTCAGATAAAATGCATTGTCTTTCTCTTCTGTGCTTGCCGCTTCCTTAAGGATGTCTTCGCTGTCCTGTGACATTACTTTATTTACGGCATTGTCTTTTTTCTGCTGTTTTGCCTTATTCGCTTCCTCGATAAGCGATATCTGTTTTATAACAACAGATAGATTATGCTGAGCATCCTTATTTTCAGGATCATATTGTAAAGCTTTTTCAAAGAACTTTCTGCTGTTTTCATAGTCTTTCTTCTTATAATAAGCTACCGCAGCCTCGTAGAGCTGGATACTTCTCTTGATCTTAATCTCATCAAGATGGGAGACTGTATCCTTTTTTTTCTGAAACTTTTCCTTTAGCTTATCAAGCAGCGACATCTGTTAGGACCTATTTTGTATTGAGTTTATATATCTGAACGAGTTCCGGTCTGATCGTTGTGCTTCCTCTTTTGAAACCTACCCGTAATACTTTTTTTACCGTATTATCCATATTTACATCTTCGGTATCGAACTTGTCAACAGCATTACTTTTTTCAGGATTGAATTTGCTTCCTTCAGGACTTGTTTCAAGAGGAGTTATATCGTTTCTGTACAGGATCTCCAATATCTCGTCTTTAAAAGTAGTCAACTTTGAACAATCTTCAGATTTTTCCTGTTTCATATGCTCAATTTCCGTATTCAATCTGTCGTAGAATAGAAGAAGGTCGTGAACGAAAGGTTTTAGAGCCGAATAGACAAAGTTTCTTTTGTAGGATTCCAGCTGTGTGTATAATTCGTCAAAAGCTTTTTCTTTGACGCAATCCGTAGCAAATTTCTCTTTGAAGAGATCACTGAGCTTGTTTATTCCTTCTTCAGTTTCAAATTTCATGAGAAGTATGCTGTTCTGGATTTTTTGTATTGACTGAACAAGTTCATTCTTCGTATTGAATAGCATTTCGCTTGCGTTCAACACTCTCTGCTCTATCTTTTGTATTCTGAGGTTAATATCCTTGTTCACATCATCTATCTTGGATGTTATGATCTCGTTGTTCTGCGCAGAAGACAAATCAGCAGCCGTCTCATCTGCCGTTGCAGGCTGTATCTCGCTTTCAGAGTACAATCCTGATTCGCTCAGCTCTTCGATTATATCGTCAA
>CALMWI010000428.1 GCA_937873545.1 uncultured bacterium
CAGCCTGCATTCTTGTAAACGAGCAGGTTAGCGAATTTCTGCAGAGGTATGCTGCCGGGGACGAAAGGCTGGAATCTGGCATATATAGCAGAACCCCAGTCCGAAGTGTTTCTGAGTATGCGGCATTTAGAAAATTCAGCATTGATCTTCCCTTCGTTCTGATAGAATACTGCTCCGCCCAGGCCGCTGTGATTATCGAACATAAGACATCTCGTAATATTCAAATCCATAAAACTGGGAGACGCCGGAGTATCCAATATGTATATCGCACCGCCGTTACTCCAGCCGTCATTATTCTGAAACCGGCAGGAATTGATATTTATCAGCGAAGGCATATTCGAATCGTTATAAATGTGTATAGCGCCTCCATTCGGAGATCCGTTAAGCGTAAAATAAGTATTCTGCACAGTTACATTTCCGCCTGTGATCTTCATAGCTCCACCGGCCTCGCCGTGGCAGTTGATGAACTTACAGTAGTTGAAACTGGCGTTCGACTGGAAAATGGAAAGTCCGCCGTTTTCCGATCCGACAGGAGCGGTCATGAAGTTAAAGGAGGTGTAATTGAACACATTGTTGCCTGACATTGAATTGATAACGATCCCGTCCCATTCGGTCGATACCCTGTCGAGAGCGGCAAGGATCACAGGATCAGTTTCAGTTCCGTTGGCTGTGATCTGACCGTAAACGGTAAGCGATGCGCCCGGGGCGAACCTGACGGTTGTTCCGGCTTCGATTATCAAGTTGTCGGTCGAACTGATCGTCACATCTGTTATAATCTCTTTATATTTCCGCCAGATTATGTCCGCGGAAAAAGCGTACGCCATACTTAACAGAACGGCACTCAGAATAAACTTTTTCATAACGCACTCCCCAGTTTGTTATTTTAGACTATCTTTTTTCTTAATGTTGATCTTCCTTTTGATTGTTCCGGTGCTTGTAATCTCTTTTTCATTATCATCTTTTATGACGGGATCAGCTTTAACTCCGTCTCTCAATGCCGTTACGCGGTAAAAATATTTTGCTCCTGCAGAAGTTGAAGCCGACCAGTATGTGCTAGCGGTATTTTTCAAAAAAATAAAAGTACCGTATGGAGTTTCAGATCCGTAAATGTTGTAAGAAAGTGCGTCAGGAACGGCTGACCAGTTGAGAGTTAAAGTAGTGCCGGTCACTGAAGTTGTCAGATTTTGAGGGGCGTAAAAATTCGATTCCTGATAGAACTCTACAGCGCCGATGTCTGGAGCAGAGCCGTAAAAATTCACATTGTAAGTATGATAATCAGGTTCATATCTTCCTGCATCTATACATTTTGAATCCCGCCACAAGTAGTAGTCATTGATCTTTGAAGACTGGAATTTAGGATTATCCGCTATTGTACCGTATTCATCTTTAACAGCTTCCCAGTTAATATATCCGACGATGTCATTATTGTAAAGTACAAGATTGGTCCTGTTTCCGGTAATATTAGTTTCATACGGACCGTAAAAAATATTATTGTAAAGTTTTATATTGTACGGAGTATAATTATCCACAATACCGTAATTTGAATTGAAAACAGTGTTGTTTATAAAGATGGAGTTGTCAAGAAGGTTATAAGTATAGAATCCGTACCTGAGAAGTTTGGGATCATATCCTGCGCTGAAACTTA
>CALMWI010000429.1 GCA_937873545.1 uncultured bacterium
ATCTTTCATTTTGATCTTAATTCTGATCTATGCATGTTCATCGGATTATAAAGGTTCAGAACTGGATAATACTCAGCCTGTAATATTTTTGTACGACACAACAGATTCAACAAGCAGTAAAAAAACTACTGTGAAATGGTACGGGAATGATCTGGACGGTATTAAGCTAAAATATTTTTATACTGTTACAACAGACACATTCGTTAATGAAGCTACAGTATTCGATAAATTACCTCTCGATATAAATAATCCTGAAAAATGGACTTCCACTTTTGAAACCTACGCATATATTTCAATGCCGTATTATAACCTGAACGCCGATACATGCTACGCCGATATCAGAGATTACGGTGAATTTGTGACTGAGACAGGCGATACGGTCCATGTTACATTTAAGGCTGTTTATTCAAAGTTCTTTTTGTTGGGGATTGACGAATCAGGGAATAGAACGGCAGTTAAATCGAAAATATTTAAAAGAACAAATGTCAGGCCGAAACATCCTATGGTCTATTCAGAAAAATTGGGTGTAAACGGATTTGATAAATACTGGATAACCATAGGACCTGATTCTGCTCAACTGATCATGCCTGAAGAAACTTCTTTCTGGAAGCCTTTCGATTTTAAATGGATGGGAGAAGACCCGGACGGAAGCGAGGTTGAACTTGAGTACAGGTGGGAACTGACTGAGCAGAGACAGCCGGTAAAACCGGATACGCTGATAGCTAATGCTGACTGGAGCAAAGATAACCTGGCGGCGTATTTTTCGGGCGTGATATATAACTGCAATAAGAACGGAAAATATTCATTCAAAGTATGGGTGAGGGACGACGCGTTTGAAGAATCAGAGTACAATTCTACTATTAATTTCGAAGTGTTCGCGCCCACTTTCGACAAAGGAATTCTGTTTATAGAGGATACTGACCCGACTTTATACCCGCCGCCCGCTTATTCGCAGTGGATGGGCAATCCCGAAAGCGCGAAAGTAACGGAATTCTATAAAAACCTGCTTGAATATTCAGGCTACAGACCTGAGGGTGATTTATC
>CALMWI010000430.1 GCA_937873545.1 uncultured bacterium
ATCAGAAACGGCAACAAGGAAATTGTCAATATTAAGCGTAATATCATTTATGCTTCTTTCAAGTATTACTCCTTCATCAGCGTAATACTTAATCAGTTTATAAATAGACTTAATATCGCTCTCAGTGGCGATTCTCACAATATAAGACATTTTTCATTCCGGTTAAATGCGTTTTATTATCTGTGCATTAGTCGAAATGGCGTACTGCTTGTAAAGTGAAATTTCAGAAAGTGATTTGCGTGCATCTGTCTCTGTTTTATACGGACCGGTAAAAATTTTATATGTCTGCTTGTTTTTGGATACGATTACCGTATGTCCCTTGCTGCTCAGGAACTGTGCCACCGGTTTTAGGTCTGTTTCGCTATATTCTTTAGCAAGTTGTATGACAAAAGGATAATCATTTTTCGGGTAGAGCTGGATCGCAGGTTTAGCGTTTCCGGTAACATCTTTAACAACCTCGGACATTTTTTCCCCGATATTGTTCATCATATTAAGAGTCTGGTCGTCCATAATTTTTCTGTCCGATCCGCCTGCAAATTTAATTCCTATAACAAGCCCTGTAGTGAATGAAATAATTATCAGAACAGCAATAAAGGTTATCATCCTTGTAGCTTTTCTGCGTGATCTTTCGTTTTCACGTTCGAGGCTTCCTGCAAGTCTTGAAAAATATTCCGGATCAAATCTATCAAACTGGGGAGGCAGGTCGCGAAGATGCCTTCCGTCGTAAAAATCCATATTTTGCATAATAAACCCGTAAAGAAAAGAGATTTGAGATGAAGCGGCATTATCCGGCCTTCATGATAAAATTGTCGGCATATGGATTTAACATTTTAAGTAAAAGAAAAAAAATTAAGCAGTTTTTATAGCGGAATGATTAGGCCTTTATATCCTTAAATAATTTACTTGAGTTAGGCAAAAATCAGGCCACAAGATTAAGCTCCTCGTAAATCTTTTTCAAAGGAACGCCGTCCCTTGCCAGCTTTGCTATGTGTTCCACATACTTCCGCTTCTGCTTTAACCTAAAAATCCATCGCGATTGACCGATACTCGATTCATTATTCTGGAATCGCAGA
>CALMWI010000431.1 GCA_937873545.1 uncultured bacterium
CCTCGTAAGCGCAATGCGCCGCTGTCACGGACGAGTCAATGAAACCGTTCAGTTCTTTTGCTAATTTCAACATGTCTTTTCTGCTCATGGATCTGCCTTATATTTTATTTTAATATCAACATTTTTTTTGAGATCTCTTTTCCGGGCGCATTCTTAAGTGAATAGTAATATATTCCGGATGAAAGGTCCTGGGCATTGAATTCAACCGTATGCCTTCCTTTTGAAAATTCCCTGTCAGCCAGAACGGAGATCAAATCACCTTTAATATCATAAACTGATAAGTTCATCTTTTCGTTATGATCAAGAGAAAAGTTTATCTTTGTGCCGGGGTTGAACGGGTTCGGATAATTCTGTTCAAGAGTTATGCCTGTAGGGATCTGATCATTATCGCTTATCCCTGTATCTTTGACGAGCTGAACATTTACCTCTGTCGCTTCTTTGAAAACTCCGGTATTGTCGGTTACAACTATATTATCTATTGTCTGAGAAATGTATCCTGACGCAGAAACTGTCATTGAATAAGTGCCCGGCTTCAGGATCCTGTAATAATCTCCGCAGTCGGGATCGGTAGAATAGATCTTGTCTATACCTGCGATCACAATTTCCGCTTCAAGGGGAAGTGCCGTTGATGAATCTGTTACAACACCGTATATCCCTTTGTGAACAGCTGAAATATACCAGAACATTGATTCTCTGTTGTTAGACCAGAAACCGGGAATGTAAGTATAGGATGGCCATTTCGTTTCGCTTATTTCAAGAGTCAGATCAAGAACATTATGGTATCTGTAGTTCCAGTCCTGCATTCCGCCGGTGATCTGATACCATTCACTGCCGTTTGATATTCCGTCATTAAAATACGGGCTTGCGAACATCGGCGCATTCCTCGATGAATAGTTATAGGCTATCCAGGTTACATGCGGATCATCCGGACATGCTGCGTAGGCATAATTCGAAACTCCAAAATCAATGTCATACAGATAATTCGCTACCAGCGCTCCGCCGTGGTAATTTGTGGACATTATGAAATTGTGCTGAGAAGTGAAATCTATCATTGCGTCTATCTCGGGCAGGAGTGCCGCGTTCACAGAATCTGCATCATAGTAAGTACCTTCCGGAAAATTCCTGTTAAGATCATAGCCGTTCGCGTTATATCTTGTATTGTTGGCATTTCCGTCTGGATTGAAAAGAGGCATGACATATAACTCAGTGTTGTCAACAATAAAGCGCATCGTATCATTTTCCGCCTGATAGCCTTTTAAAATGTTCTCGATCATGAACATTTCCATTTCCATACCGGTAACTTCATCGCCGTGAATGGTGGAAACAAATTTTATTTCGGGCTCGGCTTCTTCAACATTAACGCTGTCTGATATCTTGAGCACCCATAAAGGTCTTCCCTGTACGGAAGTTCCTATCTGGATCCTCTGACAGATCTCCGGATACCTGTTCTGCCAGATAAGCATCGAATCGCCTATAGACACATTGTTCCTGTATGATAATTTATCCATTACTTCAAGCGGCGTCCACTTCGCGGAAAGACCTCGGCTTTCGATCAGGTCATATTGTTCCTGTGTAACATAAACGGTGACTTTTCCGTCAAGCGGAATTCCGCGGCTGCCGAGGCTGGTTCGGTCAATGTCTATATTGTTCTTTTGAAGAAATCTAATATCGTCAGTACTGCCGATCTTTACTTCGGCATATTTGAAAATATTCTCGAATCCGAAAAGGGATAATGATATGATAAATGTCAGAAAAACGGCTGATCTCAACATACGCACTCCTTATAGCTGTCTCAACGCGTCCACGAAGACGGTTTTTGAATTTGTTTTCTCATCTCTTTTTTTGATTATTTTAGCGGGTGCTCCGGCAACAACCATTTCATCAGGAACATCGGTCGTTACAATAGAACCGGCTGCTATGACGGCATTGTTCCCGACTTTTACGCCTTCAAGAACCACGGCGTTCGCGCCTATCATAACATTATCGCCTATTATAACTGGCTGTGCCGACGGAGGCTCGATCACTCCGGCAAGAACCGCGCCTGCGCCGATATGGCAGTGCTTTCCAATTATGACCCTTCCGCCTACAACCACGTTCATGTCTATCATAGTGTCATCGCCGATCACTGCTCCGAGGTTTATAACTGCGCCCATCATGATAACGCAGTTTCTGCCTATCTCGGCGGTGTCTCTGATGATCGCGCCTGGTTCGATCCGGCAGTTAAGATCCTTTGTGTCGAGCATGGGAATGGCCGAATTTCTTCTGTCGCTCTTTATATGGTGATCTTTGATCTTGTTCTTATGATTTTCCAATATCTCACCGACAGCTTTCCAGTCGCCGAATACCGTTCCGAATTCTGAATTGCCGAAAAATTTCACGCCGCTGAAATCTATACCGTCAAGTTCCCCTTTGATAAAAACTTCGACAGGTGTCGTTTTTTTTGAATTCGCTATCATATTTATTAAAGCCTGTGTATCCATAGAAATCCCTGTTCTTATTCAACATTTGAATATCTGAAATTTTTTCGATTTTTGCAATCTTAAAGTTTAATATTGTTAATTCTTCAATATCTTTATTTGATCTCGATATTGTAAGGCATCATCATCATGATCTTTTCGTCATTTGAAAGCAGATTGAATATTTCGCTTCCCTGAAGTTTGTTCAATACTTCTATATCAAGCTTGTCGGCGAATACTTTCATAGCCATATCGCCGAAAGAAAATTCGCTGTATTTCGTATAAATTTTAAGATAATTGCCGCTTTTAGTGTCAATTTTAGCCAGTTCAATCGCATATTTGACTGCGTCGTTCAAATCGCCGATCTCATCTATCAGACCGAGTTCAAGAGCATCCTCTCCCGCCCAGACCCTTCCTTCAGCGATCTTGTCAATATCCTCATAACTTTTCTTTCTCGCCGCTGCAACTTTCTCCACGAATCCTTTATAGAACCCGTCAATATGCATCTGCATAAAATCGGTTTCATCTTTATTCAGGTCTTCGAACATGGACTGAACGGCAAATTTATTTTTTCTTATCTTCTGCGTATTTATACCTATTTTTGAGAACAGACTGTCAACCGAAGGTACAAGTCCGAATACTCCGATTGAGCCTGTTAAAGTTGATTTGTCAGCAAATATTTTGTCTCCGTAACATGAGATCCAATATCCGCCGGAAGCAGCCATGCTTCCCATGGAAATTATGACAGGTTTTTTATCTTCTTCCTGCGCAAGCTTAAGTTCGGTCAGGATCAGATCAGAAGCCAGTCCGCTTCCGCCGCCTGAATCAACTCTGAACACTATAGCTTTAACATTCTTGTCTTTTCTGGCTTTTCTGATTAAGTCCGCCGTTGTTTCGCTTCCCATTATATCTGCCGAGAAGAAACTTCCCCCGGAACTTTTGCCTGTCATGATGGAGCCTGTAGCGTAAACTATCGCTATCTGTTTATCCATTATAGCCGACCACCGAGGATTTTCTTCACCGAACCGCTTTTCATGCTTTCGATGATCTTGTTGCCT
>CALMWI010000432.1 GCA_937873545.1 uncultured bacterium
ATTCTCTGAGTAAAGAATTCACTTCTTTTTTTAATTCCACCATTCTGACTTCTCTGCCTATCATAAGGCTGTTAGACCTTTCAAGTTCTTCTGATTTTTCCCTCAGCCGGATTTCAGCGGTTTTGATCAAAGTAATATCTGTAATGAATCCCTCAAAAAATCTCAGATTTCCGTTGTCGTCAAAAACGCCTTTTCCCTTTTCCAGAACCCATTTTTCGTTTTTTTCTGCGTCAAATATTCTGTATTCCATAACATAATGCTCTTTTGAAATCAGGCTTTCATCAACTGCTTTTTTTACCATCTCTCTATCATCTTCATGAATAATATCTTTGTATTTTATTTTACCGTTAGAAGTAATATCTTCGGGATAATAACCTGTTAATTCCTTGCATGCTTTACTCATATATACCAGTGTCCTGTCATTATCGTTTATGCGTCTGTAAACAATTCCTTTCAGATTGCTTATAAGGGAATTCAAAAACCTTTCATTCTCCGCTATTTTTTCCTCGGAAGCATATTTTTCTGTCACATCGGAAAAAACAAGTATCATACCTTTGATCATTCCCTGCCCGTCGAGAATAGGCGCGGCGGAATCTGCTATCTGAAATTCTTTTCCCGATCTTGATATGAGTACGGTGTGATTCGCCAGCCCTACAATTCTCCCGTCCCTCATTACCACATCGACCGGATTAAGCACCTCTTTTCGTGTTATAGCATTTATTATTCTGAACACCTGAGTTATGTCTTTCCCTTTTGCTTCTTCAGCTTTCCAGCCAGTAAGAATCCCGGCCGTTTTATTCAGAAAAGCAACTTTACCGTATTCATCAGTGGCGATCACTCCGTCTCCAATTGAAGCAAGTGTTATTCTCAGATTTTCTTCGCTCGCCGCAAGTTCTGCAGATTTCTTTGCGATCTGTTTATAATAATTATATTTTTGAAATTTTATAATGTACGTTATGCCCGTTGCCAATAGAGCCATAAGCAGTAGAATAATACCGGAGATCGTATAACCGATACCGGTCAATGAAGAATTTATCTCCTCTTTTTGGATCTTCGCGATCAGAAACCACGGCGTATCAGGTACCGGCTGCGAGAATGATATAACTTCGTTGCCATTTATATCTTTGTTCTGATAGATCCCGCTAAATCCCGAAACGGCTCTGGATACAGGCATATCTTTATTCTCGTTTATGTTTATCCTATTCTTAAGGGCTGTCTTTCTGCTTCCTTTTACATGGTTCAGAAAAACCGCAAATCCGTCCTCTTTTCTCGCCAAATGAAGTTCGGCGGTTTTCCTCGGGATCGGCCAGCTGTTCAACAGCGGATACAGATACTCCTCAGGATCTATCCTTACGACAATCGTACCAAGCGGAGATTTATTGTTTTTATAATCGAACATACCGGCAAGAAGTGGCAGGTATATTTTGTCTTGGATCTTATCATAGTAAAAATCTTCGAATACGATCTCTCCTTTTTCAAAAATTCTTTCGTAATACGATTCGAGCGGATGAGGCATTTCGACTTCGCTTTCCGAAGTTCTCATTCTTTCGACACCTTTTAAATCGTGAAGACATATTCTGTCGTACCCGTAAATATCTTCGAATCGAATAAGCCAGTCGAGCATCTCCTTCTGTATGACGGGATCGTCAGGGTTTTCAAGAGTTCTTTTAATTCTCGAACCGAAAACTTCATTCTGAATATTTATCAGATTTCTTATTCTCTCTTTACGCCAGTGGCCTATCTCCTGAATTTTCATTTCTGTTACCGATACAAGTTCTTCTTCAGCTTTAATAAAGATTTCGTTACGGAATTTTTGAAAAACATAGTACCCCAGCAAGCTGAT
>CALMWI010000433.1 GCA_937873545.1 uncultured bacterium
TGATTATATTTCAAAACAGGCTAAAAAAGAGGGACTTGAATCAATAAGCGCTCTTTTCGCGGAAACTTCTCTTAACGAGAAAGAACACGCTAAGAGATTTTTTAAATTTCTTGAAGGCGGAGCTGTTGAAATTACCGCTATGTATCCAGCAGGAAAGATCGGAACGACTTTAGAAAACCTGAAAGCATCGGCTGACGGTGAGCATGAAGAGTGGACAGACCTTTATCCTGAATTCGCTCGTATCGCCGAGAAGGAAGGATTCAAAGAGATCGCAGTTGCCTTCAAAAAAATAGCGGAAGTCGAAAAAGCCCATGAGAAAAGATACAGAAAACTTTTCGAGAATCTCGAAAAAGGGAAAGTTTTTGAAAAAGACGGAAAGATCACCTGGAAATGTTTAAACTGCGGCTATCTGCACGAAGGTAAAAAAGCTCCCGAAAAATGCCCTGCATGTCTGCATCCCCAGTCTTATTTTGAAGTATTCACCGAACCGTATTAATAATCCCATTCAGACAGGAGAAAACTGGAATGAAAAAAGATGATTTTAACGCTATAATAGATTTCGCGGTTGACAGGGAAAAAGAAGCTGTGGAGTTTTATAAGGACCTTCAGAAGAAAACGAAATTTTCAGGCATGGTAGAAATGCTGAAAGAACTTGAGACCATGGAAAAAGGTCATATTACCGCACTCGGAAAGGTAAGAGAAAAAGGCCTTGAAAAAGTTGAGATCAATAAAGTTAAGGATCTTCATATTTCCGACTATCTGGCCGATATCGAGCCGACACCGAAAATGGATTACCAGAACATACTGATCGTTGCCATGAAAAGAGAGCAGAAATCGAAAGAACTATATGAAGACCTCGCAAAAAGATTTTCGGGTACTGAGATCGAGAAGCTTCTTCTTAAAATAGCGGCTGACGAAACAGAACATAAGCTGAAATTTGAGAAGATTTATGACGAGCATGTTCTAAAGGAAAACTAAAATTACGGAGGCTTTTAAATGATAGATCTATCCGTCGAAGTAGCGGGGCTGAAACTGAAAAATCCTGTGATCGTAGGTTCGTGCGGATTTACGGATTCTGTTGAATCTATAAAAAAGCTGGAGGAAGCCGGTGCGGGAGCCGTAGTGCTTAAATCACTTTTTGAAGAACAGATCATGAACGATGTGTATGATACAATGGGCGATGTAAATAATGTTTATGCTCATCCTGAACTGGAAGACTATGTAAGGTATTTCGAAGAAAAAGATATTGTTGACAAATACCTGAAACTGATCAAAGAGGCTAAAAAAGAGGTTTCAATACCGGTAATAGCCAGTATAAACTGCGCAACTTTCAATAAATGGATTGAATTTTCATCCGAAATTGAAAAAGCCGGAGCCGATGCGCTTGAGATAAATCTTTATTATCTTCCTTCCGATCCTTTAGTTACGGAACATACGTACCTCAATACCGCGTTATATATCGCTAAAGAATTAAAGAAACATATAAAAATCCCTTTCGCTTTCAAGCTGGGATATTACTCAGATACTCTGGCAAAAGATCTGCTTACGATCTCGAGAGCCGATGTTTCCGCTCTGGTGCTTTTCAACAAACCTTTCAATCCCGATATTGATATCGACAAAGAAACAATTATATCAGGCTATCCTTATTCAGCGCCGTCAGAGATCTCAACATCACTCCGCTGGATAGCAATTCTTTCTGATTTTGTCGAGACCGATCTTATCGCCACGACAGGAGTTCATCACGGAAAAGATGTGGTAAAGGAAATCCTTGCAGGGGCAAAGGCTGTACAAATGACCTCTACATTATATCTTAATTCTTTCTCGGTAATTCAGAGATCCCTGGATGAGCTAAAATCATGGATGGAAAAGCACAATTATAAAAAACTATCCGATTTCAGAGGCAAACTGAGCAGAAAAGACCATGTCATTTACGACAGGGTCCAGTTCTTAAAACGCGGAAAGGGTGAATAAAATGGATTTCAGAACGCTTTTCAAGATATCCTACGGTATGTATATAGTGAGTTCGAAAAAGGGTGAAAAGCTCAACGCACAGCTTTCGAACACAGTCGTTCAGATATCTCCGGAGCCTGCAACAATGCTTATAAGCATTTCGAAGAATAATTTTACCCATGAATGCATAACTGAAAGCGGTGTCTTTACGATTTCGATAATATCTGATCAGTGTGATATGAAAGAGATCGGCCCGTTCGGATTCAGGACAGGCAGAGATTATGATAAATTCGCTTCATGCTCTTATGAGCTTGGGAAGAACGGAGCTCCTTTTATCAGACATAAAATGTGCGGGTATGTAGAGTGTGAAGTCGTTAACCGCGTTGACTGCTGCACTCATACGGTCTTTATCGGCAGAATAACTGAAGCCGAGATCCTCGATCCTGATCTTCAGCCTATGACATACGATTTCTATCATAAAGAACTTAAAGGAAAACTTTCGAAGAACGCTACGCATTTTCATGCAGAAGAAAAATAAATTACAAGGGGGAGTGGAAAATGAGAAGATTTTTGTTATTTGCAGGTCTTGCTTTTTTCTTTGTTCTGCCTGTCGTTGCGCAGGGTGATAACATAATTAACGGTAATAAGCTTGAATCATGGTACACATACTGGGGATTGGGCTACGGAACATCCCAGTACCCTGACGGTCTACAAGAATTTCTTGATGCTTTAGAAGAAGTTGACGGTGTTACAAGAACAGAAATTGCGGTTGATATGTTCGGTTTTTATTTCCCGGTAAACGAACATCATACCGCTGTGGGATTTGTAATTGACGGCGTCGCGGACGCTTTCGATTATGAAGGAGAAACTGTCCAGATAAACCAGTACATTTATGCCGCAAGCGCTATGCATTTCTTTAATGAAACTATAGGAAAAGGATTTTTTGTTCGTGGCGACCTTGGCTTTGCATATCTTAATGTTGAAAGTTCTTTTGCAGAATCCGCAACGAGCGACAGTGGTATAGGGCTTCTGGTCGGCGGAGGTTACGGATTCAACCTCGGAGCAGGCACGAGATGTATGCTTAATCTGAATTACAGCTACAGAGGCGTTGAGGGAGATACCTATACCGCGCTTGGTGTAACCGCGGGATTCATGTTCTAGAATAAAAAACTCCCCAAATTCGGGGAGTTTTTCATTTACATCAGTTTTTTGAATCTCGGTCGTTTAGGCGAGATATCTCCAAGTCTTTCTTTCTTCTTTTCTTCGTAATCGGCGAAGTTCCCTTCAAAGAATATCACCTGACCGTCATCCTCAAATGACAGTATATGTGTGGCAAGTCTGTCGATAAACCATCTGTCGTGCGAGATTACAAGCACGCATCCGGCAAAGTTCTCTATAGCTTCTTCGAGCGCTCTTAATGTATTGACATCAATATCGTTAGTCGGCTCGTCGAGAAGTATGACATTACCGCCTTCCTTTAATGTGATCGCAAGATGGAGCCTGTTCCTCTCCCCGCCTGAGATCATATAAACTTTTTTCTGCTGATCAGTGCCGGAAAAATTGAAACGGCTGATATATGCTCTCGCATTTATCTCAGAACCGTTAACATTCAGTATTTCGTTTCCCTGGCTCACAACTTCATAGATAGATTTTTCAGGCAGAAGGTCCTTGTGCGACTGATCCACATAAGCCAGCTTAACAGTTTCACCTATCGTTATCGTTCCCTCATCCGGTTTTTCCTCGCCCATTATCATTCTGAACAGCGTTGATTTACCTACACCGTTCGGTCCGATAATACCGACGATCGCGTTCTTCGGTATGCTCAGGCTTAGTCCGTCGATCAGTTCCCTATCTCCGAAACCTTTTTTAAGATCCTTGATCTCGATCACCTGATCCCCGAGTCTCGGTCCAGGCGGTATGAAAAGCTCAAGTTTCGCTTCTTTTTCTTTGGTTTCAGTACTGCTTAAAACTTCATAAGCATTAAGCCTTGCTTTACCCTTCGCCTGTCTTGCTTTGGAACTCATTCTTGTCCATTCAAGCTCGCGTTTCAGTATTTTCTGTCTTTTTGATTCCTGTTTTTCTTCTATAGCGAGTCTCGCTGCCTTCTGTTCCAGCCACGAGCTGTAATTGCCTTTCCACGGTATTCCGTCTCCCCTGTCAAGCTCTAATATCCAGCCTGCCACATTGTCCAAGAAATATCTGTCGTGGGTTACAGCTATGACCGTTCCGGGATAATTATGCAGGAACTGCTCAAGCCAGTAAACGCTTTCAGCATCGAGATGGTTGGTAGGCTCGTCAAGAAGCAGAATGTCGGGTTTGCTCAACAGCAGCCTGCACAGCGCGACCCTTCTTCTCTCGCCTCCCGAAAGAACTTTGACCGGCATATCATCAGGCGGGCATCTGAGGGAGTCCATCGCGACTTCAAGCGTATGATCAAGATCCCATGCATCAAGGTGATCCATCTTTTCCATCAGTTCGCCCTGAAGCTCAATAGCTTTGTTCATCTCGTCGTCTGAAAGAGGCTCACCTAATTTAGCGCTGACATCCTCGAATGCCTTTACGACGTCAACTATATGCTGAAGCCCTTCCTGAACTGCTTCCTTTACGGTTTTGGTCTCGTCAAGGACCGGTTCCTGATGCAGATACCCGATCTTGTAGTCCTTATCGAATGTTACTTTACCTTCGATCTCTTTGTCAAGCCCTGCAATTATCTTTAAAAGGCTTGATTTTCCGGCACCGTTCAGTCCGAGAACACCTATCTTTGCGCCGTAGTAAAAAGAGAGCCAGATATTGTTAAGAACTTTCTTCTGCGGCGGATATATCTTGCTGACGCCTTCCATCGAAAATATTATTTTGTTGTCTGCCATTCTTTATCCTTAATTATTTTATGAAATATGCGAATAACGCTGCGAAAAAAAGAGATGGTAGCAGGTTCATTATCTTAAGCTTTTTGATCTCAAGAATGTTTATACCCATACCCAGAAGCATCAGCCCGCCGACTGCAGAGATCTCACTGATCATAGGATCGGAAAGATAACCCTGTATAGCGCCTGCAGACAGCGTCAGTCCGCCCTGATATAAAAAAAGCGGTACCGCTGAAAATAATACGCCTATACCCAGCGTTGAGGCCAGAGCTATAGCTCCAAATCCGTCAAGAAAAGATTTTGCCAGAAGCAGTGTCGGTTTTCCGCCCAGACCTTCTTCGATAGAACCGAGGATCGTCATAGAGCCCATACAGAAAAGCATGAATGCCGTAATAAAACCTTCTGTGAATTTATCATTTTTCGATCCTACTTTCTTCTTTAGCCAGTCACTTATTTTCTCCATTCTTTTTTCAATTTCGGCCAACTCGCCTGTAATAGCTCCGAGAACAATACTGAATACCATTATAAGCACATTTTCAGTTTTCATGGCCATTGATAAACCTATGTAAAGCGTAAACAGCCCTATTCCCTGAAATGTAGTTTTAGTGATCCTTTCAGGCATCCTCGAATGGATCAGCACACCTATTAGGGCTCCGCCTACAACAGTTCCTGTGTTTACTATAGTTCCGAGCATCTAGTACTCATAAACATTAACTTTCATTTCCTTGTGAATCACTTCATAGATCCTGTCGCCGATGAAATATATTTCGCTGTCGAATCTGTGAAGGAAATCTTCTCCTTTGAGCTGCGGGATCATAATAGTTTTAACATATTTGTCATTTTCGAATACATCAGCTATAAAATCATTCTGGTTTTTCTCTGTTCTTTTGATCGACGGACATACGAGAAGCCTTCCGTATTTATCATAAAAGAGCTTGTTTATAGATTTTTTATATGATTGTTTTGTCTGAAGAGTGTCATATTCGTCTTTGTTCCTTGTAGCTTTCAGCTGCATCGACTTTATCAGTCCGCTTTCATAGCTGTTGTACATGACCTTTGAATAATCTTTACTTATCTCTTTCAGCTTATTTCCGTCATAATCATATACGCTGATCCTGTATTTATCTGTTTCGTTTTCCGCAACATAGATCTTACCGTTCCCGAAGGCATAACGGGTTATGAATTCAAAGAATTGCGGGTTGCTTTTGTCGAATTTTGCCTTGTATTCTCTTAAAATGGATGTTTTCTTATATTTTTTATCAAGAATCGCAAGCCTGTTCGTGTGAATTATGTCTTCACCTTCTTTTGCGGATTCGCATAGATATCCAACCATTTTATCGTCTGAAACGGCTTTTATGATCTCTCCGAAATGCAGTTTGCCGTCCTCGTACTGGAAATCGTCAATGTATTCTCCGTCCAAAGTGTACCTGATGATAAGAGGAGTAAAATTGTTCCTTACATAGACGGTATCGTTCATAATTGTAAAATCAACCGCATTCATCATCTCGCCTTTCCATGTTCCTCTGCTTCCGAAGTATTTTATATACTGCCCGTTATGATCCAGTTTTAATATTCTTTCCATTCTCGGATTGAACAGATATATATTTCCATCCTTATCTTCTTCAATATCACTGATCACAGTGAACTTTCTATCATATTCAGCCACGGTTTCCGGCTCAAAATTACCGTCGATTGTAAACAGAAGCTTTATATCTGTTCTTTCAGCTTTTGAGCATGACATCACAGCTATAAGTGCGGACACAAGCAGAACGATCTTAAATAATTTCATTTTTAACCTCTCTGTTAAATTTCGGACTGTAAAATAATAAAATAAACTGTTATTATCTATGCAAATTTTTTATATTATCAACAAAAATCACGGCGGACGGATCTATGGCTGGACAGAAAGAACTTGTAAAAAAATCAATATCGGATTTTTCAAATTCAGAAAAGCGCGGCAATGTTTTTGTAGGATTCGACGGGTTCGTTGACAATATTCTTAAACCAGTGCTTGAAAGAAAAGATAATACGAATTTTATACCTATGTCGGATATAACAACTTTTGCGGACAGGATAAAAAGCGGAGCCGGGAAAAGCATTAATGTCGAGATAGTCAAAGAGAGGTCGAGCATGGGCGGCAACGGGCCTATTATGGCTAATTCTTTAGCACTGCTCGGAAATAACGTTGATATAGTAGGTTCAATGGGCAGAGATGAAATACTGCCGATATTTAAAACTTTTACTGACCGGTGCAGAACTGCGATATCATTCTGCGATCCGGGCATAACCGACGCTTTTGAAATGAATGACGGAAAAGTGATGTTCAATTATCCTCAGAGCGTGCTTGACATCAGCTGGGAAAGCATTATAAGCTCTGTCGGTCATGACAGACTGAAGAAAATGATCTCTGAGAACTCATATTTCGCTTTCGTGAACTGGACAATGATCCCATTAATGAACGATATATTAGTTCATCTGACTGAGATTTTTTCAGGCTTGAAAGAAAAAAATACTGTCTATATTGACCTGACCGATCCGAAAAAGAGATCCAGAAAAGATCTTCGCGACTGTATGAATATCCTTCTTGACATGAATAAAAAAGCCGATGTCATCCTTGGACTGAATGAATCCGAAGCTGTGCAGGTTGCGGAAGTTATGAATGCATTACCGGATTATAAGGATATAAGAGAACTCTCGGAAAATATCTACAAAGAACTTCCGCTTAAAGCTATCGTGATCCACAGTATAAAACAGGCTGCAGTTTGCGCAGATGAATGTTCATTCATTGTTGACGGACCATATACTCCAGAACCGAAACTTTCAACAGGGGCGGGGGACATTTTTAACGCCGGATTTTATGCGGGATATATTTCCGGTCTCGACCTTGAAGAATGCCTGATCACCGGTACTGCCAATTCAGGATATTATGTCAGAAATGAAAAACCTGCCGACAGGCAGGCTTTAATAAGTTTCATGGAAAACTGGTCTGAATGATTCTTGTGGGGATAACTGGACTTGAACCAGTGATCTCTAGCTTGTCGAGCTAGCGCTTTAAACCAACTAAGCCATACCCCCAAACACCGAACCGCAATTTTAAGAAATTTTCCGTTAAAAGTCAATTAAGATTTTTATATTTAATCATTGAAAATCATATTTGTTTTCGTTATATTCCCGACCGTTTATTTAAGGAGTATTTTGTATAATGAAAAAATTATCAAAAACCGCAATTTCCTATTTTATCCAGGGACTTCTCGCGCTGCTTCCGCTCATAGTTACGGTCTGGGTTATAAAACTCGCCTATAGATTTGTAGAGGGAATTCTTGAGGATATGCTCTTCTTTATTCCGCAGGAATATCTTGACACTCATCAGTTCATCATAAAGACCGCAACTATCATAGTAATGTTCTTTGCCGTCATGCTGTTCGGTATTCTGATGAGGACAGTTATAGGCAAGCTTCTTTTAACTCTAACCGATTCTTTTTTCATGCACATTCCAGGATTGAGACCGATCTATAAAGCCGTAAGACAGGTTATTGACTCTTTTTCTTCGAATAAAAAATCTTTTTTCTCAAATCCAGTCCTTATCGAATATCCTTCAAAGGACATCTGGACAATAGGATTCAATACCGGTGAAGTGACTGAAGATTTCAATCCTTCACCCGGGTTAAAGAGATTCTCAGTTTTTATACCGACCACTCCTAACCCTACAAGCGGATTTCTGATGATCGTGGCCGAAGACAAGATCAGACCTCTCAACATGAAAACGGACAGGGCGATGCAGTTTTTACTTACAGGCGGAGTTGTTAAAGAAT
>CALMWI010000434.1 GCA_937873545.1 uncultured bacterium
TTCACATCGGAGATGTAGTGCCATATACAATAACTTCAGTTCAGCAAGGTACTACAACTCAATCTGTACAGAAAGAAGAGGTTGGAGTAAAACTTAAAGTTAAACCGATCATAAACGAAGAGAATGATATAACTGTTTCTCTGGAAGCAGAAGTGTCATCTATTTTCGGCTGGGTTGGCCCCAACTCTGAAATTCCATGGGTAAAAGTAAGAAAGGCTGACACGACTGTAAGGGTCAGAGACGGGCAGACTATAAGGATCGGCGGAATGCTGATGGAAGATGAAACATACACGGTTAACAAGCTTCCTCTGCTTGGAGACATCCCCTATCTCGGATACCTTTTCCAGCATCAGGTAAAAACTAAAAAAACAACGAATCTGATTATAGAAGTCACGCCTTATATTATGATCGACGGAGAAGTTGTTCTTGATGAAGACGAGAACTTTGAAGAATAATTTTTTCAGAAATACAGAAAGAGGCAGGAATTTATTCCTGCTTCTTTTTTTTATAATCACTACTGGATGCTCAACAGCAACAAAACTAACCTTATTTTATTCGGGCAATCTTAATGGTGTTATTGAGAACTGCAGGTGTCCTAAAGTTTCCGAAGGAAGCGTTCTGAACCACATAACTTTTTATAAAGACAGCATCAAAGGACGGGATGAAAAATTATATGTAAGTACAGGTAATATTTTTTCGTTTAATTCATCCCAAAAAGAAAACCGGCTGATAGGGCATATTTTGGATTCGCTGAATTACGACCTTCTTTCACCGGGCAGAAATGATATTGAATTTATTAGTGAAGTCGGGAATACAGCAGTTGTTTCTATGAATCTCAAAAATTGTGTTTCATTCAAAAAATACGATTTTAGAGGTTTAAGAATATCAGTCACAGGCATGACTGATTTTTCATATTCAAAGTTCAACAACAAGAATATTATTACTGATATGGATATTGATCAGATATCCATGTTTACTGACTCACTGAAAGCCTTCAGCGACATAATAATATTTATCTCAAACCTGGAAACCGAGTTCGAAAAGAAAGTATTCAATCAGGTCAAGAATATTGATATAATGATATCTGGAACGAATATCGGAAATGAATATTTTTTATTCGGGAATAAAATTTACATAAGCCCGGGTTCCTCTCCCGAGTTCATAGGAAAGCTTGAAGTGGAAAAAAAGGAAGACAGGATCATTTACAATAATAAATTCGAACAGATGAAGTTCAGTCTTATACCAGAGGATGATAAAGTAAAAGAGCTTATCGACAGCCTTAAAATCAAATACGGTATTAGAAAAAACAACGGATCGATCGAAGAAGATCTTTAGGATAAACTGCTATAAAATTCTATAAATTTAAATTGTTTTTTGTGTATAACTTCCTTATTTTCCCAATCGAAAGAAATTAAATCCAAACGGAGTATTGTATGGCTGAGAAACTGATATTTGAAATATCCCAAAAAGGCAAGAAAGCTTATACTCTGCCTTGCTGGGATCAAAGCAAGAAGGTAGATACTGACAAAAAGTTCTTAAGGAGCGAACCGATAGGTTTAGCTGAAGTCAGCGAACCTGAGATCGTCAGGCATTATGTTAATATGTCAACGAACAATCATCATGTTGACAAGGGGTTCTATCCCTTAGGAAGCTGCACGATGAAATATAATCCGAAAATAAACGAAAAACTCAGTTCTATGGACGGTTTTACCGAGATACATCCATACCAGCCTGACTCTACGATCCAGGGTGTTTTAAAAATATATCACGACCTTGCAGACATGCTCTGCAAAGTATCAGGATTTGACAAGGTAACACTACAGCCGGTAGCAGGTGCGCATGGCGAGTGGACAGGATTGAAAGTAATAAGAGCATACCACGAATCTAAGGGTAATCCGAGAAAGAAAATAATAATCCCGGATACTGCTCACGGCACTAATCCTGCTTCGATCGTGATGGCCGGATACGATGTTATTGAGCTAAAGTCAAATGAGCAGGGCCTTGTTGATATTGAGGAATTAAGAAAGGCTTTTGACGAAGATACGGCTGCATTTATGATAACAAATCCGAATACTTTGGGACTGTTTGAGCAGAATATTAAACAGATCGCGGAGATAGTTCATGCAAAAGGCGGTTTGCTTTATATGGACGGGGCGAATTTTAACGCTTTACTCGGTATAGTAAGACCCGCAGAACTGGGTTTTGATGTAATGCATTATAACCTTCATAAAACATTTTCTACTCCGCACGGCGGCGGCGGCCCGGGGTCAGGTCCGATAGGTGTGGTAAAAAAACTCGAGAGATTTCTTCCAGTACCTGATGTATGCGAAGAGAACGGCAAATATTATTTGTGCTACGACAGGCCGGAAACTATAGGTAAAGTTCATTCGTTCTACGGGAATTTCCTCATCATAGTCAGAGCATACATTTATATGAAAATCCTGGGTTCTGACGGGCTGCATAAAGTTTCAGAAAACGCGATCATAAACGCGAACTATGTAAAGAAAATGCTTGAAGATACATTCGATCTGCCGTACAAACAGAACTGCATGCACGAAGTGGTGTTCTCAGGAGAGAATTTCGGTCAGTACGGCATCAAGACCCTTGATATTGCTAAAAGGCTTCTTGATTTCGGAATTCATGCACCGACAATATATTTCCCGATACTTGTTCATGAGTCAATGATGATCGAACCGACAGAAACTGAAAGTAAAGATACTCTTGATAATTTTATAAATGTAATGAAGAAGATAGCTGAAGAAGCCAGAACCAATCCCGAGCTTTTAAAGAACGCTCCGACTTCGACTCCGGTGCGGAGACTTGACGAAGTTCTCGCGGCAAAAAATCTCGATGTAAGATACGAGAAAAAATAACTGACAGGCGTTAATTTAAATAGATAAAAAGAGGACGCAGCGCCTCTTTTTATTTTTACGGGAATAATGAAAGAATATTTAAAAGAACTTAAGCTTGATAACTTTGTGGTCTTTGATCTTGAGACTACAGGAACGGATT
>CALMWI010000435.1 GCA_937873545.1 uncultured bacterium
AGGAGGATGATAAATCAGTAAGCCTGTATATCGACAAGATCGGCGACAAGGAGAAAAGAGGCAAAATGTATTATAAGAGGGCATTGACAGTCAGAGACAAGTACCCGAAGAATGCTCTATCTTATCTCCAGTCAATGGCAAGGTTTTATAAGCCTGAACTGGCATATTACCATATCGGTTTGATCTATTCGGAGAAATATTCGGATTACGAAAATTCAATTAAATTCCTGAAGAAAGCTGTCGAGATCGAAAGTAAAGACCCGAAAACACTCGAGGCTCTCGGTGCGAATTTCCTTGAACTGAAACCGCCTAAAGGAGAAGATAAGAAAATTTATGTGAGCAATGCTTTAAAATACCTTGAAAGAGCTTATAAAAATTCATCGGATTACAAAAATAAGGATGTTCTTTGCGCAAGATTGAGCCAGGCTTACAACCTCTCTGAAAATTTCACTGAGGCTCTCAAATACGCCGAAATGTCAATTTCGATCTCGAAAATTAAACCGTTCGGGTTCGGAAATCTCGAAAAAGGGAAAGCTCTGATCAATCTTGGGAAAAAATCAGAAGCAAAGAAATACATTCTTGAAGCTCAGAAAGACCTGACTACTAGAACTGAAGCTGAATTCTGGCTGAACGAGCTGGGAAAATAAAATACTTAAATCGATTATCTGTGTTCGAATTATGAAAGTCGTAGAATTAAAAGATTTAAAAAATATTCCGGTATCAATTACACTCGGGTCGTTTGACGGCTTTCATAAAGGTCATATGGTTCTGTTGAAAAAATTAAAAGCCACGGCGGATCTTAACGGATCCGGTACTCTGATAATTTCATTTTATCCTCACCCTAGGCAGGTCATAGATTCTGAGTTCAATCTTAAACTTCTTAATGACATAGATGACAAAATGTCTATTCTGTCTTCTTTTGGAGTGGATTATATCCATTTTATCAGTTTCTCAAAGGATTTTGCTGCAACAGGATTTGACGAATTTTATGAAAAAAATATTTTTTCTGTTTTAAAAGTCAAAAGTATTATTATCGGAGAAAACCACGGTTTCGGCAGGAACAGAAAAGGAAACAGCGAACTATTACAAGAGATCTGCAAAAAACATTCAGTTGAACTTATCAAAGTTGAACCGGTCAGCTATAAAAATGCCTCAATATCAAGCACAAGGATCAGAAACTGCATTGCGGAAGGAAATTTTCTTGAAGCAAACACTATGCTTGGATACGAATATTCTCTTAAAGGAATTGTAGAAAAAGGTAAGGGCATAGGTAAAGAGCTCGGATTCAGCACAGCAAACATCTCTATGGAGAAAAGCGAAAAAGTCGTTCCTGAAAAAGGAGTTTATCTGACAAAAGTTGTTGTTGAAGGTGCCGAATATTTCGGTGTCTCAAACTACGGGCAAGGTCCGACAACAGCAGGCAAAGACTCTCCCCTTCTTCTTGAGACTCATATCTTTGATTTCGACAAGGATATATACGGTAAAGAAATCACAGTCCGTTTCATAGAAAAAATACGCACTGAACAAAAGTTCCCTACTGTCGGCGAATTAAAAATTGCAGTTGAAAAAGATATTAAATTTGCTAAATTTCAGATAAACAAGTACAGAGGATCAGAATGAATATCCTGATCATGTCGGATACGCATTTTTCAAAAGGATTTTCGCTAAACAGCAATATCCTGCAGCATATTTCCAAATCCGATATGATAGTTCACTGCGGCGACTTCACAAGCAGGGAGTTCTATGACTTTCTGAATACCTCAAAAAAGCTGATCGCCGTGAGGGGGAACAATGACAACCAGCTTTCAGAGATTCTCTCACCGGAAGCCTATGCGGATATCAGCGGTTTCGGTGTAACGGTAGTTCACGGTCATTTTGTAAGGCTTGAGACCCTGCATCACAAATACAGTGATTCTGATATAATAATATTTGGTCACACGCACCACCCTTCTGTTGAAAACTTTGAAGGTCAGCTCATAATAAATCCGGGAAGTCTGACCGCCAACAGATATCTGGATTATAACACTTTCATGATGATGACTTTGAATGAAAATCAGAGACCGGTCGTTAATATTTTTAAAACGGTTTAAGGAGGCACAAAATGTATAAATTCGGATTTTCTGAAACTGAAGATCTCAAAAAAAGAGGTATAAGTGAAGAACAGGCTTACCAGCAGCTCGGAATTTTCGAAAAAGGAGCTCCTTTTGCCGATATAATCGAGCCGGCATCTGTTGAAAAAGGCATAAATGTTATACCTGAAGATAAATTTTCCTACTATCTGGATATTTTCAAACTTGCGAGAAACGCCGGAAGAATTACAAAATTCGTTCCTGCATCAGGGGCTGCGACCAGAATGTTCAACGACCTAATCAAGACAAGTAAAAATGAAGTCAGTGAAAGCGCAAAAACAACACTGGAAAAGATCAGATCATTCCCTTTCTTTATGGACCTTGAAAATCTTTTCCTTTTTCATAACATGGACCTGGATTCAGTAATTGACAATTCCAATTGGAAAATCCTTACCGATTACCTGCTCTACGAAAAAGGTCTGAATTATGCGGACAAGCCTAAAGCTCTGTTAAAGTTCACAAAATACAACGGGTATTCCAGAACTGCCCTTGAAGAACATCTTTATGAGGGTATCTCGCTTACCTGCGACAAGGAAAATGTTGTCAGGATTCATTTTACTTTTACCGAAAAATATATTCAAAAAGCCAGAGAGATAATATCTGACATGAGAGAATACGCCCCCGGGAAAATATTCAGCGTGGATTTCTCTATTCAGAAACCTTCCACAGACACTATTGCAGTTTATACAGACAACACTCCGGTCAAAAACGAAAAGAATGAGATTTTATTCAGACCGGGAGGTCACGGAGCCCTGATCGAAAACCTGAACGATATAAACGGTGATATTGTGATTATCAAGAACATAGATAATATCGTGCATGAGGATTACAGAATAGTTTCAGATGACTACAATAAAATGCTTTGCGGATACCTTATAGAGATCGAAGAAAAGATCCGTTCCTTTTTGAATAACTCTCAGAATTGCGGGCAGGATATGATAGAAGAGATAAAATTTATGTCACGAAAACAACTATTCATCGATCTTGACAAATGCCTCCTTGGAATGTCGGAAGTTGAAAAGAGAGAATATCTTTACAGCTATTTTAACAGGCCTATAAGAGTTTGCGGAATGATAAAAAACACCGGTGAACCAGGCGGCGGCCCGTTCTTCGTTAAAAATAAAAAAGGCGTTTCGCTTCAGATAGTTGAATCGTCGCAGATCGATATGAACGACCCTGAAAAAAAGGCCATATTCATGAATTCAACTTATTTCAATCCGGTTAACATCGTATGCTCTTTAAAAGATCATTTTCATGACAATTTCGACCTGAGAAGTTATGTTGACAAAGACTCGTATTTCATATCAAGAAAGACCTATAACGGAAAAGATATAAAAGCCCTCGAGCTTCCCGGTCTGTGGAATGGCGCAATGTCTGATTGGATAACAGCATTCGTTGAAATACCCGAAGAAACTTTCTGCCCTGCAAAAACCGTCAACGACCTTCTGAAGCCGGAGCGATTCTGCAAAGAAGATATACAGGCGGAAATACAATGAGATTAAATTCCACGATAAAGATATCCATTTTTTTTATTTTATTATTATTTCAGTTTGCAAACGGAATAGTTTTTTATTCCAATCCGGAAGATCTGTCAAAATACGCTGCTACAGGACTTTACCCCGAAAACAAATATACAATAAAGATCCCGCTTAACACAAACTGGCAATTCAGATTTGAAGGTGAAGAGGAATGGAAGGATATATACATTCCTTCTGCTTATGATAATTTCGATCCGGGCAAAAACATTTACTTTAGAACCAATTTTTTCATAGGCGGAAAAAAATCATCTGACCGCAGCTACAAACTGGTTTTCTATGGAATAAATTATAAATGTAATGTTAAAGTAAACGATGTATTCGTTGAAAATCATTCGTCCTTAAATTCATTTGAAGTCAACCTGAATAAAAACCAGCTGAATTTTTCAGAAACAAATACACTTATAATTGAAGTTAACAACAGGCTTACAAAAAATACGATACCTTCGGAAATGCAGGTTGACGGCTGGAGAAATTACGGCGGAATATTCAGAGATGTTTATCTGCTGATAAACTCACAGACATTCATCTCTGGTGCCGATATTAAATACTATTTCAATGCGGACAGAAGTAAAGTCAATGCGGAGATCACGGCCAATATCACTGATAATAAATTCATTAAGGTTAACGAAACAGATTCCGTTCTTTATGAAAACAATATCTATTCATATTTCCAGATAATCGACCTAAGCACGAATCAGCCTGTTCTCACTTCGCAGAAAAAGAATATAACTGTTCAGCGATATGACAGCGACAATGTAAAATTTAATTTTGAGATAACAAAACCCAAATTGTGGTCGCCTGAAGAACCGAATTTGTATTTATGCTCGATCTTTCTAGGTAAAATTGATGAGGTTAACCAGGAAAGCGAGTTCAACAGATATGATATCAATTTCGGTTTTAAAGATCTTAAGATAACCGCGAACAAATTCTATCTTAACGGAGAAAGATTCTTCATCAAAGGTGTAGCAAGATATGAAGATGTGAAAAGTATGGGTAGCGCTATCACATATTCAAAAATGAAGAGCGACATAGAAAAGATTAAAAATCTCGGAGCCAATGTCCTCTACTGCAATGCATTTTCACCTCACCCGTATCTTCTTGACCTGTGCGACAAATACGGTTTGTTCATATTGGAAGAGCTGCCCGTAAATTCAGCTCCCGCTGCTTCGGTAAGAGACAAAGATTTTATAAATCATTCTCTAAGTATTTTGAGCGACACTGTTATAAGGGACAGGAACCATGTGAGTCTTTTCGCCATCGGCCTGGGATCCGGTTACAATGTTTACGACCTTCAGACTGTGGATTTTATAAAAGATTTATCAGACAGGGCAAGAGAGTTAAACGATGAACTTTTTACTTTCATTACATCCGAATTTACCCAGTACGAAGAATATTATAAGCTGACTGATTTCAATATGATCTCGCTGACGAATTACCTTTCGGAAGTTGAATATAGATTTTCACTGAAGAATATAGCCAGGAAAGCAGCATCTAAGCCTATAATAATCAATAACATCCTCACAAGGGTTTATCCCAAAAACCAGAACGGATGGGCAGATCCGTTTAGCGAACCGGCACAGGCAAAGAAACTTCTTGAAAGTTATAATTCTGTTCTGGAGGAAGAATCAATATCAGGATTCATGGTTGATTCTTATAGGGACAGAAGGAGCGAAGTATCCCTGCTCACAAATCAGCCGGGTGACGACCTTTATATCCTCAGGAACGCGCTGATCGATTATGACGGTTACGAAAGGCTTTCATTCAGAGTTCTTGACGCTTTGTATAAATCCAGAAAAGCACCAACTCTGGCGCAGGGTGAGTATTCGAAAAAAGAGATTAATATTTATTTCATACTCGGTTTGTTTATTACGCTGCTTTACCTTTACATGCTTAAAAGAGAGCATTATCTGTTCGTTAACAGCCTTAGAAGCATTAAGAACCCTGATGCTTTTTTTATAGATATTCGCGACCGCAGAGTAACACAGATAATGCAGGCTTTCTTTATCGGCCTGATTTCCGCTTACGGAATATCTGCTGTATTTTCAACGATCTTCTACGAGTTCAGACAGGATGAGAATTTTGATTTCTTTATTACTTATTTTATCAGGAACGATATTCTTAAAAAATACCTGACGTTCTCTGCTTGGGAACCTCTGATATTCATAGTATCCTCAATAGTTTTTATAATGGCTGTTCTGATAGTGATAGCTGCTTTCTTGAAATTCATATCGGTTTTCTTTAATATGAGATACTCCTTTCCTATAGCTGTTTCGATGGTGTTATGGAATTCTATCGTATATGTTCCGCTGATTCCGGTTTCGGCCGTACTTCTCCGACTTTTTTCTTCGGGCATAGTAAAGTTTGTGATAATCCTTTTTATTATTCAGACTGTATGGTTCGTTATAAGGCTTTTTCAGATTATGGCTGTATCTTTTAAAACCACGCTTCTAAAAGTAGTATGGATCAATTTCCTGGTAATTGTTGTTTCATTCCTTCTATGGACTTATTTCTTCGATCTGGATATAAACAGATTCAGCTCTTTTTTCTATCTTATCGACCTTCTTGTTAAATAAAAAGGGCGGTTTAACCGCCCTATTCATTTACAAGTACTGTTCATCCTCAAAATACCACTCGTTGTAATGTTCGATCGTCTTTATTGCGGTTGCAGCGTCTCCGCAGGCTGTGACTATCTGCCTTTGTTTTTTATCAGTGATATCTCCGGCTGCAAATATGCCCGGAACATTTGTGCGCATTTCCTTATCGGTTATAATGTATCCGCCCTCATCTTTACTTATTATTGATGGAACGAATCCTGTGCCGGGTACATAGCCTACGAACACGAAAACGCCGTCAACCTTAAAATCGGAGATCTCATTTGTTTTAATATTCTTTAACTTAATATTGCTCACGGCAGGCGTCCCTTCAATAGCTTCAACGACACTGTCCCATACAAAATCCACTTTCGGATGTTTGATAGCTTTTTCCTGAATTATCTTAGTCGCTCTAAGCTTATCCCTTCTGTGAATGATCGTGACTCTCTTTGCGAATTTAGTCAGATACAATCCCTCCTCTACCGCAGAGTCTCCGCCTCCTATAACCGCAACATGTTTGTCTCTGAAAAATGCGCCGTCGCAGGTAGCGCAGTAAGAAACACCTCTTCCGATATGCTCCTCTTCGCCGGAACAGCCTATCCTTCTCGGTGATGAGCCCGTAGCTATCAGTATCGATTTTGTTTTGTATTCGCCCGAATCTGACTTTACAGTATGTCCGTTTGTACCTGCGCCTACATCGATCGAAAGCACCTCTTCGCTTCTAATTTCGAGCCCGAAACTCCTCGCCTGGTTCTCCATCTGAGCAACTAGCTCAGGTCCTCCGATATTCGGTGTTCCGGGATAATTTTCCACTTCAGCCGTGATCGATACATTTCCTCCCGGCATCATTTTTTCGAGCATCACAACATTCAATTTCGATCTCGCGGCATACATTCCTGCCGTCAGACCTGCAGGTCCTCCGCCAATTATTATCAGATCGTGCATTTTATATCCTCCAGTTTTTATTTTACTACTTAGTAATTTCGCTAAGTAATATAAACAATCACTTTTATGTTGTCAAGAGCATTTCTTCATATTGACCATTCTTTCATGTTGAAATTGCTTCACATTTCAGTTAAATTTATGATCTAATTAACTGTGAAAAAATTATGCCTGTATTGCTGATATCTCCGCCCTTTGTTCAATTAAACTCGCCTTATTCGGCTCTCCCTTATCTCAAGGGTGTTTTGAGCGCAAACGGAATTGAAAGTTCGTGCCTTGATCTTGGTATTAAGATCGCGAACAGACTGTTTTCGGTAGAAGGTCTGAATATGCTGTATGAATTTATCGCTTCAGAGTCAAAATTCAAGAATGTTGATATTGATTTTTTTATTAAACACAAAACCGAATATGTAGAAACGATCGAGCCTGTCGTCAGCTTTCTGAAAGACAAGAACCCTACTCTTGTATCGGGAATCATGAGCCTGAAATATCTTCCCTGCTGGAAAATGTCAGAAACTGCAATGCCGCGTGATATTATAAAAACGGATGATTTTGAATACAGCCGTTACATAGCCTCGCTGTATTTAGAAGATATTTTTATTTTTTATAAAGCTGTCTGCCCTGAATACGATCTGTCTAAATACGGCGAAAGATTAGCTTTGAGTCCGCCAACATTTGATAATATTTACAGAGCCGTTATCCAGAATGATGATATGATCTCAAAACTGATCTCTGAGGAGTTAAATAAAAACGATTATTCAGATTTTGATATAATCGCTCTTACCGTACCGTTCCCAGGAACGCTTCTCGGAGCGTTAAAAACAGCCAGCTGGTTTAAGAAGAATTATCCTGATAAGATAATCGTTCTTGGAGGCGGCTACATCAATACAGAACTAAGAAGCCTTAAAGAACCTAAAATATTTGAATTCGTTGACTTTATATGTCTGGATGACGGTGAGATACCTCTTATAAAAGTGTATGAATATTTTCACAAGAAAATAGCTGAGAGAGAATTGATCAGAACATTTTATATTGAAAACGGAAAAGTATTTTTATCTGAAAATTCTTCTGATAAATCAGCTTTCAAAAGAGGTACTCCTGATTATTCCGGCTTCAACATGGATGATTACATTCCTGTTATCGAAACTTTAAATCCGATGATGAGGCTATGGTCAGAACGGAATACACTTAAGCTTAGACTTGCCCGCGGCTGTTACTGGCACAAATGCGCCTTCTGCGATACAACTCTCCCCTACATTAAAGATTTTGAGCCTGATAAAATCACGAACATTATCGAAGATATTAAGTTTATGACCGCACAAACCGGCTTGAAAACTTTTCACTTTACCGACGAAGCCATTCCTCCGGCACTTGCGGTAAAGCTGTCGATAGAGTTGATAAGAGAGAAAATTGAAATAAAATGGTGGGGAAATATCCGCTTCGATAAAGCATTTACCGAAGATGTCTGTAAACTCCTTTATACTGCAGGCTGCATAGCTGTCGTAGGCGGAATGGAATCGTGCTGCGATTCGACATTAAAAAATATGAATAAAGGCGTTTCGGTAGAAGATGCTGTGCGTACTATGTATAATTTCAAATCGAATTCGATCCTTGTTCACGCATATATGATCTACGGCTTTCCGGGTGAGACAGTAGCTGACCTTGTCGATTCTGCCGAAGTTCTAAGGCAATTATTCAAAGAAGGGCTCCTCGATTCGGCTTACTGGCACAGATTTGCACTAACCAGACACAGCGCAGTATTCAAAAACAGCGGAAAATTTAACATTTCTATCACTAACGAAGAATTGAACCCTTTCGCTAACAATGATGCGAATTACATAGACAATTCATGCTCAGAAATTGACAATCTGGGAAGCGGTTTGAAAAAAGCTGTATATAATTTTATGATGGGAATAGAGCTTGATAAAGATATCAGATCGTGGTTCGACTTAACTTTACCCAAGCCGAAAATAAAAAAAAGTTATGTCCGGAATATCTTGGATAAAAACAGTTGCGGCATCAATACCGACAAAAGGATTCTCTGGCTTGGAAATGAAGCTCATACAAGAAAAAACATTATCGAAATAAACGGGATCTCTGGAAAGATCGAATACGAACTTCCGAAAAATATTGCAGAATGGCTCTGTAACTTGGTCAATGATAGCTGTATTATTTCATCTGACGGGGTAAAAATTCAGGCCGCAATAGCTTCATTCCCAAAAAATTTAAAGTTCGGATTCTCCGACTTCGTCAACAATGAGATCTGGGACGATCTGTTCGATGCCGGTCTGATAATAATATAGCCCGAAAATTCATTGACAAAATATAGTCAAAACATTATATTTGGTCTGATTTTGGAAATGCACCATTAGCTCAGTTGGATAGAGCAACGGATTTCTAATCCGTAGGTCAGTGGTTCGAGCCCACTATGGTGTACTTGAAGCCTCATTATTGAGGCTTTTTTTATTTCATTTGATAATAATTTTAGTTATATTTTTAATGTGTAAAACAAACGGAATAACATGAATAAAAAAATTGAACTCCTTGCTCCTGCGGGAAATTTCGACAAGCTTAAAACCGCAATACTCTTTGGTGCAGACGCCGTCTATTTGTCAGGTAAAGATTTCGGCATGAGGGCTTATGCAGGCAATTTTTCTGATGATGAGCTTATCGAGGCTAAGAATTTTTGCGTTACACAAAAAGTTAAGCTCTATGTAACAGTAAACATTATTGCTCAGAATAATGATCTGAAAAACATTGAGAAGCATCTCGCTTTCCTGAATGATATCAAAGCTGATGCCGTTATAATTTCAGATCTGGGAATAATGGATATGTCACTGAAAAAATTCCCTTCGCTCCCTGTGCATGTATCTACGCAGTTTTCTGCTATGAATTACGATACGGTGAATTTTCTTCACAATATGGGCGCCAAAAGAGTAATTCTACCCAGAGAGCTTTCGATCGGCGAAATAAGAGAGATCCGAGCTAATTCTAAAGCAGAGCTTGAAATTTTTATTCACGGGGCCATGTGCATGGCTTATTCAGGCAGGTGTATGCTGAGTTATCATACAAAGAACAGGAACCCGAATAAAGGGGAATGCAATCAGACATGCAGATTTAAATACGATATCACT
>CALMWI010000436.1 GCA_937873545.1 uncultured bacterium
TGTTCATATCAGGCTCGACCCACATCGCTCCCTGAACTTCCCATCTTTTATCTTTTACGGCTTTCTTTATTTTTTTGAACATCTCAGGATAATTCTCTTTTACCCATTCATACATCTGAGGCTGAGACGATCCGAATTTATAGTCGGGATATTCCTCCATGAGCTTGAGCGCGGTCGAAAATGTCCTTCCCGCCTTTCTTTTTGTCTCGCGTACAGGCCAGAGCCATGCGAGGTCAATATGCGCATGACCGATGGAGTAAACGGTCATCGAGCTGTCATCAGCCTGCTTAGAGAGAAGCTCTTTAGTGATCTTCAGAGCTTTATCAATTCCGTCGCCGTACTCCCAATGATTAACGATATCATTTAAGCATTTCAGCAGCTTCTTTTTTCTCGGTGTATTCTCAGGCAGCTTTTTCATCAGATCGAAAAGCGTGATCATGTCAAATTCAAGGTGCGCGGCCTTTTTATTAACTGCTACCAGTTCAGACTGCTTCAGCCTGAATTCGTCCATGTTCTTCCCGAAAAGACCGTTGGCTCCGGCTTCGACTAAGATCTCCACTTTCTGGCCTTTTACGGCTTTCTCAGCGAGGCGGTAATAATACTTTCCTGAATTTACGTACCAGTCAGTTTTGTTAGTGAGGCCCTGATCAGGCACACCTTTTATGAATACGCAGCCTTCGCCGTCAAGGTCTATCAGCGCGCCGGCTTCAAGCCCGGTAAATTCATCAGGGATCACTCCCGTGAACTTAAACCATGCGCATCCCCAGAGTTTGCCCCATTTGTCGCCGACCTTGATGGGTTTGAACTTAGATTTCACTGCGGTTTTATATGGAATAGGTTCGATCTTATCATAAATGAATTCTGCAGCAAGCGGTACCGGCGATGAGTACTTCAGCTTCGACAGCCTGTCCATGAACTGCTTAATTCTTTCGGTATAAATTTTGTCATACATGTCAAATCCCTCCTTACTTTAATCTCTAAATTGTATTATATGAATATAAAAGACCGAATTCAAGAGTTTAATTGTGGTATATTCGCTGTCGAAGGACATACTAACGGTGGTTAAGTTCGGCAAGGGAGAATAAGGTCATACGGACCCATGGATGCCGAAAATAAAATTCCTTGTAACCCAGTCTGTGTCATGTAGCCAATGTTGGAGTCTAGTATGCTTTTCCTTCAGTAGGCAGTCCAGAATATTTAGCCATGATATCCGGAATAAAGATGAAAATCACCTTGTATAACTTGCTTTTAGAGGAATATCTTCAGGTTCTATCTTGACAATTTTTCCGGATTTGGACACAACAAGAGGGCTATTGTTCTCTTTTTTAAATTTGACCAGCTTTAAGTAGGCTTTCTCAAGACCGATTCGTATAAGCTCATTCTCTTTCTGGATTTCTTCTTTAGTCATTATATATACCGTTTAAATTATTCCAAATATTCTTATTGTAAACTATTTCATTGTTAGATGTGCCTTCAGCGATAATTTTGTATGGATTGCCAGAGTTATTAATAAAAATCCAGCTATTTACATGATTTTTGTATATTTTAAAGAAATTTTCTAAACCTCTGTTGTATCTTCGTCTGATCACATCAACAGGTATATCATGCCCGCCTTCCTTGACTCTGCATTTTACTCTTTCAATTGCCAATTCCTGAGAATCCAACCAAAAGAATACTAATTTAGTTGTATATCCTTTGCTGTGAGCTTTTTCGATATGTTTAACGAATGATTTTGAAGCTAAAGTAGTTTCGAAGGAAAAGTTTTCGTCTTCTGAGATTAAATTATTTATTCGTTCAAGCATAAGTTTGCCGGCTTGAATATTTACAGAGTCAGGGTTGAAAGGAGATAGACCTCTGGCAATTTCGTCTGCGTTGACATATTCTTTACAATCAAGAATTTCAGGTAGAATTGTATAGGATGCAGTTGTTTTTCCTGCTCCGTTTGCGCCCGATATTATATAAAGATTCTTCATCATTCCTTAAATTTTATTAGTGTAATTTAAAGCAGAAGTAACTCAAAAACAAGAACATTATACGAACGGTCAAATTGAAAACCTTCTGAAAACCAGTCAGAAAAGCATATTGCCCCTAACGGTCATGGCTAAAAGCACCCCACAAGTCACAATAAACCAGTCTGTGCCATGTAGCCAATGTTACTGGATCGTAAACTAAACAAGAACAAA
>CALMWI010000437.1 GCA_937873545.1 uncultured bacterium
AGAGTTTTTAATCAAAACTTTATCATCTATTCCATCAAAATTGTAAGCGCTTTTAGGATTGCCGAACCTGTCTTCGGTTAGCGTAGCGCCTTGAACTATTCCGTGATTTTTATTTCCGCTAGCATCGTCTGCGTTGCCGTTGAAAGGATAATATGCAACAAGCCCTTCTTTCAATGTGGTTTCAGTTCGGGTCTGAGCTTTTTTTATGACCTTGTCCCCGGAAATAAATTTTACATTCGGATCAGAGCTGTATTCATCCCTGCCGTATTCCTCTGTTTTTGTAATCACGATCACAGTGTCCGGTTTAGAAATTATTACGGTGCGGTTATCCTGTCCGACAGATTTGAGAATTTCAATCACTTTAGGTTTGAACGACGGCTCTTCGGTTTTTGAAAAATTTCTTATGATCAGAACATACATCCCTACAAGGAGCGCCAGATAGAATACAACTTTTAGAAACGGTCTTATCATAAATGATCTCATACTTTCATATGTTTACAATTATAATACAAAAAAAGCAATAATGCAAAATTAATCATTGAAATTTTTTGAATTGAGAGTTAATATTGATTAATGAGAACTTGTGAGGTTGCATGAAGAAAATTATTCTGTTTGTACATCTTTTTGTTACGATAATTGCCGCTCAATACGAAGCCGGTCAGTTTATTGACGATATAGTTTTTACAGATTCCGATGTTGACTCGCTTTCGAATATTGTTTATTCGCAGAAGAGCACAAAAGAACTGATCAGTTCGGGGAAAGTTATTCTGATAAGTTTTTTCAATCCGGGATGAAGCACATGCTTTTCCGAGGCAGTTTCGCTTCGTAATATCTGGACGGATTACAAAGACCGCGGCGATTTATATATTGCAGGAGCAAATACGGTTGAGGGTTTTTCATATAAAGACCTGAACGGCGAATTTTGGAGATACAAATACAGCGCGAATCTGAATTATCCGCTTTCTAACATCGAAGATCTCGGGCGTGAATTTTCTATGTTCGCAGGATCGACAGCCACTCCTCAGCTTGTAATAATCGGCAGGAATTCGAGGTTGGTTTTTTCATATTACGGATATATCGTTGAAGATGACATCAGGGCGGCGATCGAATCGGCAATAAAAGAATTCGGGGATCTTCATCAGGTCGGAAAACTGGATAATGTTTTTTTGGACACAACTGAATTATCGGTCGATCTGTCGCAGAAATTCATTTCTCTGGGCGGTCATGATATCACATACTCGGCTGATCCTTCCTCAAACCCGGGGGTAGTAAATACTGAACTGATATCGAATGTGCTGTCCCTTTCGCGCGGAGAGAATACCGGGATCTCTGAAATAGCTGTTACAGCAGCGGCTTTGTCTGATACAGTAAAAACTTCATTTAAAGTAATGACATATCCTTCCGGTGCTCAGGTGGTCGGCTTTGAAGAAGCTGAAAGCTGGAACGATCACTTTTATTATCTGGGAGACGCCTTGTGGCAGAGAGACCAAGATACTGCGCAGGACGGCTTATACAGTCTCAGATCCGGCAATATTCCGGCACCTGAAATCGAAGACGCGGTGAACTGGACTCTGGCACGGACCGAGTTTATTTCTGACAGAGATGACACTCTCGCTTTCGCATATAAAATTTCTTCACAGCTGGGCAGTGACGGCTTTGAATTCTGTATTGACGGCACAGCGACAGAGTTCCCGGACGGAAAATGGTCCGGCGAACTTGACTGGACATTCGCCGAGTATCCGGTTAAAGCAGGTAAGCATTTCATAGATTGGGATTATTTTAAGTGGGAATACGGATTCGCTGGCAAAGACGCGGCATGGATAGATATTGTCCGGATCCCGGGAGTCTTATCGGGGATTGAAACAGGAACGGCAAGCAAAGGTTATGATCTGATCAGCAGCTATCCGAATCCCTTCAATTCGACTGCAGTTCTTTCTTTTGATCTGAGATCGGATTCAGCTCCTGTTCTTACGGTTTTCAATATAGAAGGAGAATTAGTATTTGAAAAATCCGCCGGCAGTATGAAAAAAGGTTCGAATATTTTTAAAATAGATTTGAATGGTTTTGATAGCGGAGCTTATTTTTGCAGAATAAAAGCAGACGGTCAGGTAATTAACGGAAAAATACTGTATCTGAAATAAATTATAAATTGTCTTTTTCAAGCTCAAGGATCTTTAATTTGAGTTCGATCCCTCCCGTAGCGGAAAATCCGCACAGATCTTTATCCGCCGCTATTACTCTGTGGCACGGGATCACGGGAGGCACAGGATTGTTCTTCAAAGCATTGCCTACCGCTCTTGAAGCGTTCCCGTTCCCAAGATATGACGCTATAGTGCCGTAGGATGCTGTTTTTCCGTAGGGAATGCTCTGCACGGTCATATAAACTCTTTTCTGGAAATCTGTCCATGAATCTGAATCTAAAGGTACTTTGTCGAAAGTTTTAAGACTGCCGTTGAAATATTCTTTAAACATTATTGACCATGTGGAAATAACATTTTTATCTTCAGTCAGCGGTTTTCCCGCGATCGTTTTGAGTATTTCACACATCGCGCTATCAGGTGAAGGGAACATGAACCTGCAATCCCTAAGACCTTTCGGGGTTACCGCAAAAGAAACCCACCCTAATTTTGTTTGAACAGTGCCGATCACTGTATTTTGAAGAGGAAGTTTAAGTTTTTTCATAAATTCATCCTCATTATTTCATCAGGTTTATATATTCCGCGTTCTGTAATGATACCTGTAATCAGTTCGGCGGGTGTAATATCGAAAGCATGGTTCAGAACTGGAGAAAGTTCATGCATTAATGGAACGCAGTTCATGTATTTCAATTCGTTCTCATCCCTTTCCTCGATCTTTATATCTTTTCCGCTTTTAATCGAAAAATCTATAGTGGACGTCGGTGCTGCAATGTAGAAGGGAACATTGTTGTCTTTCGCGGCAAGAGCTTTCAGATATGTACCGATTTTATTGGCGGTATCACCGTTTTTTGCAATTCTGTCCGCGCCTACAATTACAAGATCAACCATGCCTTTCTGCATTAAATGACCGCAGGAGTTGTCGGATACAACCGTATGTGAAATGTTCTCATGGAAATATTCCCATGCGGTAAGCTTACCTCCCTGGTTTAAAGGTCTTGTTTCGCTTACCCAGACATGTACATCAATATTTTCGTCTCTCGCTATAAAAACCGGAGCTGAAGCGGTACCGTAATTAATTGTTGCCAGCCACCCTGCGTTGCAGTGGGTCATAATATTCACCGGTCTTTTGCCTACAATATTGGAAATGTCTCTTATCAGCCCAAATCCGTTCCCGCCTATATTCTTGCATGCTTCTATTTCGTTCCTTTCAAGAGATTTTACTCCAGCAAGAACCCTTGCGAGTTCGAGTCCTGCTTTTACCAGGTTGTCGATCTTGCTGACTCCCCAGCTCAGGTTCACGGCAGTCGGCCTGCAGTTCCTGAGAAGATTTATCTAGTTCTCGTAATATTCTTCCGGTTCAGGTTTTGAAAAAGATTCCCTATAGGCAAGAAATGTTCCGTATGCACCGGCTAAACCTAAAAGCGGAGCTCCGCGAAGGTGCATATCCTTTATGGCACTGATCATCTGATCGGAGGTCTTTATCCTTTCAATTACGAACTGCTCGGGCAAAAAGCGCTGATCGATAATATAAACCTTATCTCTATCATACCATAGGGAGTGATATTTTTTTCCTTCGAACTTCAGAAGAATTCTCCGTCATTATTCGAAAGTAATTTAAACAATATAATCATATTTATAAAGAGAAAAATTGATTATCTGCAAAAAAAAATGTATTTTGCTACTATGGAACTGCTTGAAATTAAAAATACTTTTAACCATCCGCTGCTGAACAGGCTTATAAAGAATTACAGACATTTCAGAAAACAGGCGAAAAAAACTGATAGCGACTGCTTTAGAGTTTACGACAGAGACATACCGGAATTTCCTCTTTCGATAGATTATTACGCAGGCAAATTCCAGGTGCAGTATTATTCAAATGAAGGATCTGAAGATGTGCCCGATGATCTGACAGAAGCAGTTGAGACGGGAATGAAAACGACCTTTGGCATAAGCAACAATGATATCTTCTGGAAGATCAGAAAAAAAAGAGCTCTATTGGAACAGTATGAAAAATTGTCTGATTCTAAGGACTTTTTTGTTTCAAAAGAAAACGGGATCTCGTTCTATATCAATCTTAAAGATTATCTGGACAGCGGGCTGTTTTTAGACCACAGGCCTTCGAGAGAGTTTATAGCAAATCAGGCTGCATCGAAAGCTGTTCTTAATTTATACAGCTACACGGCATCATTCAGCCTGTACTGCGCAAAAGCCGGCGCATCAGGCACCGTCAGCGTTGATATGTCGAATACATACACCGACTGGGCAAGAGAAAATTTTATACTGAACGGTTTTGATCTTAAAACAAATGTTCTGATACGAGAAGACTGCGCCAAATATCTGAAACAGGCTTACGACAGACGGGAAAGATACGACATTATTATAATTGATCCGCCGACAATATCAAGGTCGAAGAAAATGGAGGAGATGTTCGATATCAATACAGATCATTATGATCTTATTATAAGCGCATCGAAGCTTCTTAGATCAAATTACAGCATAATATTTTTCAGCACGAATTCTAGGAAGTTCAAAATGGATGAGGAGCTGAACGGGAAGTTCAAAATTGAGGATATCAGCCATAGAACGATACCTGAAGGATTCAGAGATAAAAAGATCCATAAAGTATTTATTATAAAATTAAAATAAAAGAGGTTTATTATGCCGAACGATCTTGAAATTGCGCGCGCAGCTAAAATCGAGCACATTTCCGTTATAGCGGAAAAGCTCGGCATCGAAGAATCCGACCTTGAATATTACGGCAACTACAAAGCTAAACTGCCGCTGAAGCTGATCGATCTTGAGAAAGTCCAGAAAGCAAAGCTTATACTTGTATCAGCTATCACGCCCACGCCGGCCGGAGAAGGCAAGACAACCGTTTCGATCGGTCTTAGTCAGGCAATGAATCTTATCGGAAAGAAAACGACAGTTGTGCTTAGAGAGCCATCACTCGGACCTGTATTCGGCGTAAAAGGCGGAGCGGCAGGCGGCGGTTACGCGCAGGTGCTTCCTATGGAAGATATTAACCTGCATTTCACAGGCGACATATCAGCCGTTGAAAAAGCCAATAATCTGCTTGCGGCTCTTATTGATAACGAGATACAGAATAAAAAAAGCCTTCTGGATCTTGATCCGAGGACTGTAAGCTGGCGAAGGGTCATGGACATGAACGACAGAGCTTTAAGAGACATCGTGATCGGTCTCGGCGGCACTATGAACGGGGTACCGCGGGAGACCGGATTCGATATTACCGCAGCTTCCGAAGTAATGGCTATATTATGCCTGAGCAGCGATCTGGCGGATCTGAAAAGAAAACTCGGAAATATATTCATAGGTTACTCTCACGATAAAAAACCTGTATTCGTAAGGGACATGAAGGCGGAAGGAGCTATGGCGGCCCTTTTGAAAGATGCGATCAAGCCGAACCTCGTTCAGATGATCGGAGGATACCCGG
>CALMWI010000438.1 GCA_937873545.1 uncultured bacterium
ATTTTGTTAAACTCCCGCCGGAGTTAGTACGTGAAACAGGTATTTATTATCTGGACATAGATCTGAGTTTTTACGATTCAGAGCTGAACAGTTTAGATATTGCCGGTTTTATAAGAGGTTTTTTTGAAAGAGCAGAATAATAAATATCTGACCGATCTGATCGATAAATGTACGAACTGCGGCAACTGCAGGATCATCTGTCCTGCCTATAAATACACGGGTGAGGAGATCTATTCCACCAGGGGAAGGATAAATTTGATCAAAGGTCTTGCGAACGACGAGCTTCAGCCTTCTTCCGAGATGAAAAACATTCTGTCCGTTTGTCTTAACTGCAGACAGTGCCTGAGATACTGTCCGGCAGAAGTAGAATACTTCAGCATTATCAGATACGCGAAGAACAGGATCAGGAACAGAAACCGGATATTTGACGTCAGTACTTTTTTCAGTGAAGGGCTTTTCTCGAATAAGCACGCTACGTCAGAGATGTTCTTTTCGGCGACCGGGTTTTTCAGAAAATTGATTTATAAAAATAACAAGCTTAATTTTTTAGGCAGGCTCATGGGCAGATCCGCAAGATTACGCCCTGTAACAGATACCCCCTCTATTGCTAGAAGAAACTTCTTTGAAATGGGTATCCGCCATCAGCTAAATAACGGCAGAGGCATCAGGGCGGCTCTGTTCACAGGCTGCGGCGGCAAATATTTATATCCTGAAGCTGCGGACAGATTCGTGATGATCCTGAGGTATAACGGAATTGAAACTCTTATACCGAAAGAACAGGTCTGCTGCGGAAATCCCCTTTCGTATAAAGGACTTTTAAAAAAATCTGAAAATGTTCTTAAAAAAAATGCTGAAGTCTATAATCAGCTCATTGGATTGAACTGCATAGTCAGTTTATGTTCTGATGCCGTGATCGCTTTTAAAGAAAGATCCGATTCGGGTAAAGAACCTAAATTCCGTTTTCCTGTATTGAACTGGCTCGATTTTCTTTTGCAGAATAAAATTCAGGTGATCCCCG
>CALMWI010000439.1 GCA_937873545.1 uncultured bacterium
TTTCATAGAAAGCTGCACTTGCTTTCTGGTCGGAAACGTATAGAATAATATTCGCTTTCATAACCAATTTTCCAATTTATGGTTCGGTTTTTATATCATCGAGCTAATAAATATCCATATCAGAGCTCCCACTGTAACGAGCTTCATCCCAGTGCCGACAAGGAAACCGAGAAATGAGCCTGCAGTCGCTTTTACAGCCTTATCGGGATCTTTCCTGTCGTGTATCATTTCGCCGATGAAAGCACCGGCTAAGGGGCCTATTATAACACCGAACGGCCCGAGGAATAATCCTGCGATCAATCCGGCCGTAGCTCCCCACACACCATATTTTGTGCCACCTGTCTTCTTAGTCAGCCACAAAGGCAGGATAAAGTCAATTAAAGTAACTACAGTCACAGCTATCGTTGAATAGATCAGCGTTTCTGCCGATATCGTGCAGAAAGAAGAGAAATACGCAAGTAGTAATCCTGCGAGAGCGAGGGGCGGTCCGGGGAGGATCGGAAGCAGGCATCCTGCGAGACCAAGGATCATAGCCGCTCCGCCTGCAACGACAAGTAAGATATCTATTATGATCATATTATAAAGCCTTTATTTTAATCATTTGTCATGTTCTACCCAGATAAGATCTTCCGTTCTGTATTTTAAAGACTTTGCAAGATCAAGATATTGCGCTTTAATTTCATCCGGCACGCTTTTCTCTCTTGATAATATCCATAAATATTTCAAGCTGCTGCCTGCGATAAGAGCGTATTTGTAATCTTTATCCAGCGCAAGTATATTATATGCGCCGTAGAACGGCCCGAAGAACGACACTTCCAGCTCGCCGACGGTTTCCGCGCCTCTGAATCTTGCTTTTCCTACAGCCTTGACCCATTCTTTCTTAATATAATTATATCCCCTGTTCGTGACCCCTATATAACCGTCATCGCGGGCAGTGTATTCCGCGGTCGTGTTGTTAAGGTCTTTCTCATATTTAAAATCAAGTCTGGCGATCTCGTACCATTTTCCCAGATATTTCTCTTTCTCAAATCCTGTAACAGCTTTTGCGCCTTCCGGCATGTGAGCGCATCCTCCGAAGAACAAGGCCGCTGTAATAAAGGTCCATATCCTTTTTTTCATTATAACCTCCAGTCTTAAATTGATTATTTAATTAAGGCAGATCGTCAGGAGCCTGCGGAAGAGGAGTCGGCCTCATTCTGTGCACCTGCAGCTTAATTCTGAGTTCATCTGCCGGTATGTAATCTTTACCGGTAACGGATTTTAAATATTCGGCTGCCTGTATCTTTTTCTCTTCATCGCTCTCTGCGTAAAATATCTTCTCAAGAGATCTTAAAGCTTGTGTATTTCCTCTTTCTGCCGCGCATTTGAGCTCGCCCAGAGCCCTTAAAGGGAATCCGCTGCCTAACCAGCCCGGATCTCTCTGATAATATATCTCCGTCCATTTGAAAGCTTCCGCTTTCTGATCTCTGTCAATACCGTTTCTGATCCTGTTATCCTCCATATTCCTACCGATTTGCACGAAAGGATACCTTAACGTTTTTACGATATAAGTAACAGGCAATGCTATCAGGTATTTCAACGCATATTTCAGTACCGTAAAGGGAAGCAGTATGATCTTAGTGACTGCGCCGGCTGCCTTCTCGATTAGTGTAGGCGGAGCTTTCTTTCTCAGATGGTTATAATCAATCCATGATGTTTCTCCGCAAGTACATGCGAAGTGATCGAATCCCTTCCTGCATTTATTACAGTAGAGTCCGATATTTCCCGTATAAGTATCGGTCTCGTACTCCGTTCCGCCGCATTTGCTGCATATTTCGAGAGGCATGATATTGTGACATCTGAAGCAGTAAAGCCCGGTCTCTTTCGCATAAAAGCGCATCTTTTTATCCGGCCCGGCGATCCGCCTTACTGTAAGGTCGAAATCTATCGAAGATATGTTCAGCCATTTTGTCATACCTGAATTTATTAAGATTTTTCTTCTAAATCAACAGATTTAATTAGGGTGTTAAGCTTTTCGGTTTTATATTTCAGTCTATCTTCTATAAATAATGATAAGGGAGATTGAATT
>CALMWI010000440.1 GCA_937873545.1 uncultured bacterium
ATTATAAATATGTCAGGAAGTGGCAGTTCTATTTATCGTAATGCAGAACCGCGGTCACTTTGTAGAATTTCTTAATTCCGGAGCTTGTTGTGCCGCTCCATGAATTTGTTACTGAAGTACCGAGCAGTGCAAATCCGCTTTCCGGCAGATCGGAGGAGTAAATCATGTATGAATTTGCATTATCTACGGCGTTCCACGAAATATTTATAGTTGATCCTTCTACATAAGTCTGAACATTCACAGGCGAAGGCATTACTGAAACACTTACATTGTCAAGATACCAGCCGCGGTAAGTATAAAGCGCGTCGCTTCCGAACTGCCATTTTACAATTACATCGCTTCCCGCAAAAGTTGAAAGATCGAAAGCTGCTCTTACCCATCCGCCAGAGTTCCCGGAATAAGCAGGTTCGCCGGGCATAGGATTAGCGTAAGCGGTTGATATCGTATGACTGTAATCGGGGAGAGGATAAAGAATTTCCCAAAAGCTTCCGCCGTCGGAAGATATCTTGACATTTCCGCCGTCATAGGCGGTCGTTCCGGTTCCGCTGCATTCGGCGATATACCAGTGATCGAATGTCAGAATTGAGTTTGCGGCAAGTGAAGTGCCGGGAACATCATATAATAGGCTCGAATTCGAATTGTCAGTATGATCGGCATTCAAAACTGTTCCCCAGATGTTTCCGCCCGAAACAGAACCTGTCACAGAATCAGTCCCGTACTCCCAGTCGCCTCCCGATGTGAAACCGGGAACCTGGATCGTGAATCTGAGCTTATCATAAAGAATTTTATATGTTATTTTCTCATTCTCCTCATGTGAAAACTGAACTTCTTTTGAGCCTGTCGCATCACCCAGATAAATAAATTCGTTGTCTGCTCCGGTAAAATAAAATGTTCCGAGATTCACCCATGTTCCGCCGTTCGCCGACTGATCGACCCGCACAATATCCACAAGATTGTTGTGTCTGATCTGATACTTTGCGTTAGTCACTACTTCAGTATTTACCGGAATAAATGCTTCAACTTTATAATTGCCTGCAACAGATATCCCGGGATTCCATGATGCGCTGTAATCGTCGATTGTCGTAGCTGTCATAGCACCAGTCCACCAGTATGAATTCGATCCGTCGTCAATGTTGCGCCAGTATTTCATTCCGGTAGTGCCGTCAGCCGACATCCAGAATCCGTTGTTGTTGTTGTCAAAATCGCTGTAATCTGTACCGTATGCAAGCTGAAGATCATTTATGTTTTCATCAGTTTGGGCAGGTTTTATTCCGACAGCGGAGGTCGTCCATGCGACAGCCACCAGAGAAGCGTGACCGGTATTGAACCCCGGCCAGTCGTAAAGAACTCCGGCACCTTCCGGGCTTGGATAAGCTATGTTTTTATTTCCGTATGGATCATTATAGAACATAAGCTGATGGGATGCGTCCGCTATACCTATAGGAAGAATAAGATGGCCGCTTTCAGTTATCATTACGCACATCGGGTGCGGGTTTCCGTTCGTGATATCATTTGAGATCACGGTCCACCAGTTCGACCAGTACTGAGAAGAAGCAAGTCTGTGAAGCTGCAGGTAATATTTCTGGTTCGTTGAAGGTGACGATCCGCCGTTACCGTTGTCGTTCCACATATAACCGTCGCCTCCGCCTGTACCTCCTGTCGGGTACGGAATGCTGAAGGCAAAATTTTTGTAGTAATACCAGTCGTAAATTACATGCGCCCAGTTATTGTTCGATGACTTCCAGTGCGGAATGATCTTATAATATGCAAGCACCATAGCGCAAGTTGTTGCAGCGCAGCATCCGTATCTGTGAACATATGAATCGGTTGAATAAACCTGATTTATATAAGGAACAGAAAGAATATCTTTGGAATAATCTCCGTTTACAGGCACAGCTGTCATTTTTAGATCGTCC
>CALMWI010000441.1 GCA_937873545.1 uncultured bacterium
CAATTCCGTAAAATGAGAATATATATTTTCTTCTCTTCGGGGCTGACCATATTCTCATTGCATATTCTATAGTAAAAATTGACAGAAAAGCATTATCAATCCTGAAAAATATTCCGGCATGTTCTGTAAAGTCCGGGACTGTTTCAATGGTATAAAGCACAATGTAAAATACTACAAGTATCTGAGTCAATATCGCCAGAATACCGTTTTCAAATGAATGATTCAGTCTTTTTCTCATGCGTTTTACCCTTGTTATACATTAAAAAACGGGACTTCGCGTCCCGTTTTCTAAAAGATCTATTTTATCTGCTCAGCCAGTTCATAACCTCTTCTGAGAGCCTGCTCGTTAAGCGGGATAAGATCGTGCCTTCTTGCAGGAAGAGTTTTTTTAAGACCGTTTATCACACCTTCGATACTTATGGCATCTGTTTTCTGAATGAAAGCTCCCAAGAGTATCATACCCATCATTAATGGATTCCCGAGCTTATTTGCTTCGTCGTAAGCCGGAATAGCCACGCATTTTATATCGGTCCTTTTAGGTCCGTGATGAATGTTCGTTGATTCCCAGATGAGTAATCCGCCCGGGTTGACTTTAGGTTCATATTTGTCAAGCGACGGCTGATTCAGAGCTACGACAGTGCTGTATCTTTCAAGTATGGGAGAACTCACGGGTTTGTCGCTTACTGATACCGTACAGCCGCAGGTTCCGCCTCGCATTTCCGGTCCGTATGTCGGCATCCAGCAGGTTTGTTTCCCCTCAAGCATAGCAGTATATGCCAGATTCTTAGCAATTGTAAGAACTCCCTGTCCGCCAAATCCTGAAAACATTATTTCCTGTAACATTATTTTATCCCTCCTTCTGTTTTTATGTCTCCGAGCGGATAGAATTTCATCATGTTTTCCTCCCACCATTTGTATGAATCAACAGGGGTCAGTTTCCATCCGGACGGGCAGTTTCCTACCAGTTCAACAAAAGAAGTTCCTCTTTTATTCAAAGAGTTATCAATGGCTTTTTCAACGGCTTTTTTAAGTTTTCTTACATTGACTGCATTGTTCGCAGCCTGCCTTGTAACATAGCATGTTCCGTCGAACTCTTTAACGATGTCGGCGACTTTTAAAGGCATCCCGGAAAGTTTGCAGTTCCTTCCGTCCGGTGAAGATGATGTCACCTGTCCGGGCAGTGTTGTCGGAGCCATCTGTCCGCCTGTCATGCCGTAGATCGCGTTATTGTAGAAAAATATCACTATGTTTTCGCCTCTGTTGCAGGCGTGAAGGGTTTCCGCAAGACCGATGGATGCAAGATCCCCGTCTCCCTGAATTGTAAATACAGCATGATTAGGAAGGACTCTTGATATTCCCGTAGCCAAAGCACAGGCTCTTCCGTGTGCGGCTTCCTGCATATCGCAGTTTATATAGTCATAAGCAAATACTGCGCATCCTACAGGCGCTACTCCGATAATCTGATCCTGAATACCCTTTTCGTCGATTACTTCCTGTATAAGTTTTTCAAGAGTACCGTGAGCGCATCCGGGGCAGTAATGCATGTCTTTCGGTTGAAGGTTGGGTTTTTTCCAGACCACTTCAAATTCCTGACCGTTTTTTGTAATAGTTTCACCCATTATTTTAAACTCCTGTGGTTAAAGTTAACTACGCTTATTTACCAAGCATTTTTTTTGCTTTGGCAATAATTTCATCGGTTGAAAGAACGATCCCGCCTGTTTTTCCGTAATGCTCTACAGGTATCTTGCATTCGACAGCGAGTTTTACATCCTCTATCATCTGGCCCACGCTCATTTCAATAGACAAATAAGCTTTTACCTTTTTAGAGTATTCTTTAATGATCTTCGTCGGGAAAGGCCAAACAGTTTTCGGTCTGATCAGTCCAACTTTTAGTCCCTTTTCGCGGGCGAGATCTACAGCTTTTTTTGCTATCCTTGAAGATAATCCGTACGCGATAAAGCCTAATTCCGCGTCATCCATATGATATAATTCGTAATCGACTTCATTCTCTTCGATCTTTTTGTATTTAGCCTGAAGTTCAAAATTCTTTGCTTCCATTCTTTCGGGTTCTATGAAAAGAGATGTCAGCTGAACAGGTTTTCCTCTTTTAGCCACTCCGCCTACCGTGGCCCACGCGGTCGGGTCAAAGGCCGGTTTAACATAATCTTCCTTAAATTCAACAGCTTCCATCATCTGTCCCAAAGCGCCGTCAGAAAGGATCAGAACTGGATTGAGATATTTTTCGCTCAGATCGAAAGCTTTATAGACCATATCGGCCTGTTCCTGAACAGAGTTAGGTGTCAGAACTATCAGTCGGTAGTCTCCGTGACCTCCGCCCTTAACAGCTTGAAAATAATCACCCTGTGAAGGCTGGATGGTGCCTAAACCCGGCCCGCCTCTCTGAACATTGACAAGTACGCACGGTATCTGAGCGCAGGCGATGTATGATACGCCTTCCTGCATCAGTGAAAATCCGGGAGACGATGTCGTTGTCATGATCCTTTTACCGCAGCCTCCGGCTCCGTAAACCATATTGATCGCGGACACTTCGCTCTCCGCCTGAACATAAGCGATCCCTTTGCGGGGCAGCCATTTGGAGAAGTATTCGAGTACTTCGCTCTGAGGGGTAATGGGATAACCGAAATATCCGTCGATCCCTGCCCTGATGGCGGCTTCGGCTAAGGCCTCGTTGCCCTTCATCAAATATTTTTCAGCCAATTTTGACCTCCGTATTTTAAAAAATTATTGTTTTTTTGCTCTGTAAACAGTAATAACACTGTCCGGACATATCTGTGCGCAGTTTCCGCATCCGATGCATTCTTCATTGACCATTATCGCATAATAATACCCTTTGTCGTTCGTAACCTTACTGTATCCAATTACGCTTTTCGGACATACCGTAGCGCATAACTGACAGCCTTTGCACTTCTGAACGTTAACTTCGATAAATCCCTTGATAGCCATGTTCCCTCCGATTATTTTAATTTATTACTATGTCAAACTTAGAAAATTGATTTTAACTTTTTTAATGAATAAAATCAAGAAATTTTTTAACATATGTTTTGTTTAAATAATTAAGTTTGATTAGTAAAATTATTCAGTTTTAGTTATATTTGACTCAACGAAGCGTAGGAGATCAGCCTTGAAAACACAATTATCCGACAGAACCGTCACTTTTGAAAAAGTAGCAATCGGATTAATCTTAATCCTGAGCGGATTAATTTTGATATATTTGTCAGCTAACGGACCTTTCTTTTTAAATACGATCAAATACAAAACCTCATTCTCTGCTATAAGTCAGATCAAGGGTCAGGATTTAATAAACCTTTTTCTGATCGCGCCGTTATTATTTACAGGCGGACTATCACATATCTTAAATAAATCAATATCAAAATATCTGATCATCTTAACTCCCGTTTACTTGATGTATTACGGACTGAGCATGGGGATCGGGATGGAGTGGGGGTCGGAAAATTATTCGGGCGACAGCGAAAAACTGACCTTTCATTTTTTGTTTCTGATAATAAGCGGATTGGTGACTATGATGTATTCATACTCACTGTTCAAACCGGCCGGGAATATTTATTTCAATAAGAAACATCTGATGATCTATTCAATAATTTTTGTTGTCTTTATTCTATTGTTCTCCTCAATGTGGCTGAAAGAGGTGTTTTTAGTAATGAGTAGTAATTATCCGGTGTCTTACGGTCAAAATCCTGTTCTCTTCTGGGTGATCCGCTACCTCGATCTCGGATTTACCATTCCGCTCGGATTATTAAGCGTTTACCTTTTGTGGACGAGGCCGGATTCTGCATTTCCCGTACAATTGCTTTTTTACGGATTCTTTATGACTAC
>CALMWI010000442.1 GCA_937873545.1 uncultured bacterium
TGCAAAAACAAAGCAGCAGCAATAACCGCCGTTATACACATTTTTTTCATTTTATCCTCTTACTTTTAAATTATATGCTGAACAACTATTTCACAGGTTAATAGCAAGGAATTGCGATCATTACTTGCCCTTTATCAGTTTTTTCATTTCGCGATCGAAATCAGAGATATACTTTTTATCTTCCGCCTGCCTATACTTATCATATTCTGTATTTGCTTTCTCAACGGCTGACTCGTGGCTGATCTTTCCGGAATGATTTAGAAGGTCTTTCTCACTGACCTTTAAAAATTCATCAAGCTTATCTATCCAGTCCTTCAATTTCATAAGTCGGCTGTTCTGCCGTGAACCGCATAATGCATCTTATTCTGAACAATCGCGAAAAATTCTTTCGTCAGCTCGTCATCCTTTTTATAATCAATACTCGTAGAGTAAATATCCGTCACTTTCTGATAAAAATTCCGCTCGCTGCTCCTGATATCCCTGATCCTCTGAAGAAGCTCTTCAAAATATCTTGATCTTGCGCCTTCCTGCTTCAACCTTTCATCATCGAGAGTAAAACCTTTTACGATATATTCAGCTATCCGTTTAGTTGCCCACTGCCTGAATTTTGTCCCCTGAGGCGATTTAACCCTGTAACCGACCGAAATAATAGCGTCTAAATTGTAATATTTTGTACTATACTTCTTGCCGTCAGCAGCAGTTGTCAAGAAATCCTTGACAACTGAATCTTCAGCAAGTTCATTGTCTTTAAAAATATTGATCAGATGCAAACTAATATTTTGTTTAGTAGTTTGAAAAAGTGACGCCATAGAATTTTGAGTCAACCATACAGTCTCATCCTGAAGGCGAGTCTGAATACGGACATCATTATTTTCTGTCTGGTATATAATTATTTCTGATTTCTGATCCACTGAGATCCTCCGATTTACATTTCCAAGAAAGAACCTATACTTTGACCTAATCTCTGCCTTAACTCCCAAAGCGCTGTTTGGGCTATACACGAAAAGCTGGACAGGCATAATAGATTAAGGCTAAATCACCAAAGAAATATACCCGATTTTGAAAGGTAAATCAATTGAATTGTTGAAATATAACAATTGTATGTTATTTTTTAGAAATTTTTTTGATCGGTGAAGAGGGTGTCAGAAATTTTGTGTAAATGGAATTCTCGGCGATCACCATGTCGTGCGCGACAAAAACAGTTTCCCGCATGCAACGCATGTATCTTTTGCAGATCAGCGAAAAGCTTCTTTTGAGCTTGCATTCGAGAGCATTCTTTATGTCAGCGTGCTCTATACCGTGCTTGGAAAGCACTTTCATTACGATCTCAAGAAATTCGTCGTCTGTTAAAGAAGTGAACATCGTAACCCTCCAATTAAAATAAGAACCGGCAGCCTTGTGACTGCCGGTAAGTTCGATGCTATTTCGTGAGTACCATTTTCTTAGTAAATGCAGTTCCGTCCGCTTCAAGAGTATAATAATATACACCTGAATTTAATCTGCTGCCGTCGAATTCCACAGCATGATTTCCCGCATTCATAACACCGTTTGCGAGTTCTGCTACTTTCTGACCGCTG
>CALMWI010000443.1 GCA_937873545.1 uncultured bacterium
AACTAATGTATCCGTCGGTGCAAACGAATACTGAGTCATAAAGATTCCCATAGAACGGAAACTTAAAATCAAGTTTCACAGGTATTACATCGTTATCGGGATTGTTATGTGGAAAAACGGCAGGAATAAATTCTCCTGACGGAAATTCATTCGTGTTTTCCGTTTCCATGTAATCAATCAGTAAACTCCATCTAAAAGGATCTCTTCCGCCCCGTGAAGTCATCTGAAAATTATAAGGTTCATCTGGTACTATTTCAGGCAGGGTGTTTACTGTGATCAGAGGAGTATTATAAAAGATAGGCAGCACAATGCCAACATAAGTCGTATCGTTATCGGCTAATATTTTATCATTTTCACCGGATAAGACGGTCGTATCCCAAACATCAGTAACCGACATTGAATTTATCTTTCCTTCAGATGTGAAAAAGCTGTCTCTTTCTGCCACGCATAAGAATATTTTTGCAGTGGAATTGTTTTCAATATCTGAGATCAGGGGTGTAATGTCAAGTCCGATATCAATATAAGTTGAATCACCTGACATTGGATAGTTTCCGCCGGTGTAGTCAAGCATCAACAATTCAAGAGTTTTTTCAGGTTTCACTGAATCAGGATCATTAGATATTCCGGCATAAATTTTAAGATTGTTCCTGTCGGGATAATCAATTTCGGTGTGGAGCTTCAAAAGAGGTGTATAGTAATCGAATGTTTTTATTGCATGTGCAGTTTGAGTCCATATTCCGCCTTCCCAGTGTTTGTAGCCGAGTGTATTATACATTACCCAGCTTCTTCCGTTATCACCCCATGTATCACCCCATGAATTTACCATAAGAAGAGCGCCGATCTCCCAGTCTTTCAAGTCAACGAATGCGTCGCCGTTTATATCAATTTCATTTGTATATTTACCGTCACCGTTATAATCATACCGGATCGAATCGTTATAGCCGATAATCGGCATTGCGTGATTTACAGTCGTGTGCCATTTCGTGATAACAGTTTCTCCCGAATGGACTGTATCCTGATGTAGTGTATCGGTCTCCCACGAATTTAATACTCCAGCAGAAAAAACAGCTACACCGCCCGCTGAGGAACCGTCACCTCGGTCATATAGCCATCTTTTTAGATTATCAAGCCCTTCCGGAGTGTCTATAGGCAGAGCAAATATTTCAGATATGCGGTTTTCCATTGCTCTTTCATATTTATCGTAACCGCTCATCCAGAGTATTCCTCTTAGATCAGGATCTTCAGTCGGTACCATTCCGCCGTAATCCAGATTATACGGACAGCCTTCACGTTTGATTATCTCCCATGCGTCAAAATAATTTGAACCATTATTTTCGTCGCCACCGTTCAGAAAATTATATGTGAAATAAGTGGGGAACTGATTCTTGTTGAAATTAGCGTTTGTTCCTCGCGATCGATTTATTTCATAAGTAAATGCATAACCTACGCCCGAAGCCTGTGAACATTCATTCGAGTATTGTGAAAAAACAGGCCTGAAAAATATGCTTTTTGAGTTGTCAA
>CALMWI010000444.1 GCA_937873545.1 uncultured bacterium
CCTATAATTATACAATGTCGGACAAAGGAAAACTATATGAGTGGTTACATTTATGCTATATAACTTCTTCAGCTCCGCCCCCGATAACTAAAGTAAAATCCGGCTGGATAGCTCCGGACATAAATGCCTGCGAAGAAGCAATGGTTGTAGAAAATACCAGAAAATTAAGCTCTCCCGTAACTGCATTCAAAGCTCTTGACTACTACAAGATATACAGGAATAATGTCGCGATCGGAACTTCAACGACTACAAATTACGCTGATTCCAGCTTCCCTGCAACAGGAGATTATACATATAAAGTAACAGCTTGTTATACAGATCCGGCAGGGGAGTCTGATCCCAGCAATGAGATTGTTGCGTATATAATTGGCCCTAATCCTCCTCCATCTGCGCCTGCCAATGTAATGACCTCTATCGTAAACGGCAATATTCACATAGTGTGGGAAGACTACGGGGTTCCTTACACTTATAATGTTTATGCTTCTGATAGTCCATACGGAACTTTCACTTTTCTGGCGACAACGATGTTTGAAAATGAATTTACTTACACTCCGACAGAAAACAGGAAGTTTTTTTATATTACTTGTGAATATAATTGTAAGGAACCGCCCAAGACGATTATAGTGCCGGAAAAAAGAAAAAGTAAAAACAGGTGACAGCTATGAAGAAATGTTTATTGGTAATTTTGATTGTGGTGATGTCAGTACTTTTAGGTCAGACAGTAAAGAATGAAGTTAGTTTAAAATCCGGAATTATTGATCCGAATCCAAACGAGTTATTTAAAACTCTACAGTTCGATTCGTCATCAAATGATATATTGTATGTGAATAATATCGGCGATTCGTTGCTCGATTATACAGCAAGCATAGATTATGACGGATTTGTGAGTGATTCAACAGTCCATGAAAATTATTTTGAAACGGTTCTAGGTTGGACAGCATCCATATCCGCAACAGTATGGTCAAGGACGAGTACTTATGATGGAGGGTCATTAAACGGTACGCCGATGGCATTTGTTAGAGCCGGTGCCGGAGGGGCTGTTAACCAAACTTATTTAACATCGGGTATAATCGATCTATCCTATTACAGTGAAGGTTCAATATCATTCCAACAAAAGAAAACGAATGTAGGCACAAGTATAAGTACAGCTTTCGTTGAAGTTTCAGTCGACAGTGTAAATTGGGCAATAATCTATTCGACTCAAGATTCGCTGGGAACATGGGAAAGTCCTGATTTACAAGTTCTTAAGATACCTGGAGAGTATTGTTCATCAACAACAAGGATCAGGTACCATGCTTCATTACCGCGTTTTTCAGGTTACTGGGTTATAGATAATATTGTTATAAAAGGGATAGTATCTTATTCGTGGCTGACCCTTGACGGCGGAGCAACAACTTCGGATGCAGTGGCTGTTGCTGGATCGGATCCTATTACTGTCGGATTCAACTCTGCCGGGCTTGCAGAAGGAACTTATACAGCCAATATCAGGCTGAATTCGCAGTACAGCAATGTAAGCGTTCCAGTGCAGCTTGATGTAGTTGAAGTAATACTGCCTGCCGTGCCTGCGCTTGTTTCTC
>CALMWI010000445.1 GCA_937873545.1 uncultured bacterium
AATTTTATCGCTGCTGAATGAGGTTCAGACGATGCGGGTGAGGTCTGGTGTGCAGCCTCTACTGTCCATCCTGTCGGGAATTCGGCATTAGGATTTCCCGAGCTGTAATCAGTGTAAACAACACCTTTGGTATTTACAGGGACAGCATCCCATGAAAGAGCGACATTCGTTCCGTCATCAGATATCTTAAGGTTCTGCGGCGGCATCACGACGATAAAGCTCTGGGGCGCAGACCAGACTGACTGCAGAGCGTCAGCATCAATTGTTTTTATCCTGTAATAATATCTGTAGCCTTCCGGCAAAGCTGATCCGACCTGAATTGAGGAAATTCCCGCAGCAGTTGTATCTGCGTACTGTATAGTTGTGAAAGTACTGATCGTATCAAGCTGGCAGATATAATATAGATCTTCAGCGTGTCCGTCCGGGTCAGTTGCCACATTCCAGCTTAATTTTGGAAAACTTGACTCAATATCATCATTTGAAGGATTGAAACCTGATACCGGCGGATTCGGTGCGATATTGCCGGGATTAAAAATAAAGCTAAGCGGAGTTGAATTGAACACGCTCTCATTATTTCCTGAATAAACCGGTTTTATCCTCCAGAAATATTCCGTGTTGTTTTCAAGACTTGCGTACCCGGATAGAGTGTTAAGTACTTTTGTCATATACATGGTTTTACTGTCTTTTTCAGTTGACGATTTTTCAAGCGTTATGTTTTCTTCTATCGGACTTCCGAAGACGGAGTCATCATCAATCTGCAAGACATAATGGTCAACATATTCAGGATAAGCATATTCCCACTTCAGAAAATCCGTATCTATCATGTCGGTCTTTGAATATACTTCAAGATCTCTGCCTGAAAAATCAAATTCAGGCGAAGACGCGAACTGCGAGCCTGCAAAACAATTATCAACAGCCTGAACTTTCCATGACAGTATCTTTTTAGACTGCGGAAGGGCGGAAGTGAAGTTCTTTAAGCTCCAGGATTTTTTCTGTGATATATTGCCTGTTGAAACGATCTTTCTGAAACCGCTTGTAAGGTCAGACATTCCGGATTTAATACTTTTGCCGTTCACAATTATATCTATATTGTAATTAAGTCCGTTCTGCGGCGTCTGCGTATCAGTAGCCGGATTGAATGAAAAACTAAGAACATCACCGGCTAGAGAAGTAATGAGCCTGCTTGGTTTTGAAGGCGGTGTATTAGGAATTGCTGAATTATTCCTGTAAATTTTTGAAATACTCTGATAAGAAGGGTCATATCCTGTGATCAAAATATCAAGATCGCCGTCATTGTCGTAATCTGCCCATCCGGCGCTTCCGTTATATATGTTTGTTAATTCTGCACTGATATTAGTAAACATACCGCTGTCATTTTTGTAAATTCTGGTATTCTTCGAGCCGTTATAGCCTGTCATTAAAATATCAAGATCGCCGTCATTGTCATAATCACCCCATGCCGAACAACCGCTGGTCATTCCAGTCAATCCCGCATTTATATCCGTAAAAACTCCGCTGTTATTCCTGTAAATTTTAGAAATATAACCTGAGCCTGCATATCCTGCAAGAAGTATATCGAGATCGCCGTCATTGTCGTAATCACCCCATTCCGCTGAATTACCGTAAGCACCGGTCAGACCCGCATTTATATCAGTAAATACACCATTGTCATTCCGATAGATTTTCGAATAACTGGAACCGTACTGTCCCGCGATCAGAATATCAAGATCACCGTCATTATCATAATCACCCCAGTCTGCCGAACTCTCG
>CALMWI010000446.1 GCA_937873545.1 uncultured bacterium
ATTATCTTCCGAGGTATTCGCCTGTCTTGGTATCGATCTTAACTACATCGCCTTCGTGGCAGAACAATGGTACCTGTGTTATCAGACCGGTTTCCATCTTTGCGTCTTTAAGAACTTTTCCGCCTGTATTTCCCTGAACTGCAGGCTCGGTGTAAGCGATCTTTAATTCGACCATCGGAGGTAATTCGACGCTGATCGGCTTTTCGTTGTAAAGAAGAACATCAATAACATTTTCCTCTTTAAGATAATAAATGTTGTCGCCTAAGTATTCCTCTGACAATTCAAGCTGCTCGTAAGTAGCCTCGTCCATAAAAACATACATATCCCCGTTTTTGTACGAGAACTGCATTTTTCTTCTGTCAAGTCTGACTTCGTCAAGCTTGTCAGTCGCGCGGTAAACCGTCTCAGCCATAGATCCGACAGTTAAATTCCTGGTTTTCAATTTCATCGTTGAAGCAGAACGGGCGCCCTTGTTGTACTCGGCCTTTAAAACCAGAAGAAGATCATTTCCTGATTTTATAATATTCCCTGCTCTGAATTCTGAAGCTTCCTTCATTTTTACTCCCTTATATCAATTTTTTTATAATTCTTTCCGAGAACCGGCGAAAAATAATAAATTTTTTATCAAATTGCAATTCCTAATTAAATATTTGCTTAACATGCCGGAATAAGCCTCCATCGCGCTTAAATTTTCATTAAAGAATGTGAAAGATTTATCCTTAACTCCGTCGGTTCTGTCATTGAAGACGGTCTGATATTCTGAATATTTTTGATACATGTCATCGTCCGTGAAATAATTCTTCATCAGCTGATTAAAGGCTTTTACCTTTACAAGTTGGTAATTATCTTCCTGATGATAGCTGTGCCAGATGAACGGCTTGCCCGACAGGCAGGCTCTCGCCCATGAGTCCTCCCCGCGCACGAAGTTGAAGTCGGATGCTTTTAGCAGACCGTCATATCCTTCCTGCGTTATGAAGTCTGAAAATACTATTTTAATTTTATCATTCCGCATTGTAAGAAAAGGTTCGAAGCTCTTCTGACTTTTTTCGCCGAACACGATCAGTTCTGTTTTCTTTCCTGATGAAGTCAGATCACGCATAAAATTGCTGAAATCATGTTCGTAAGTGAATATCGTGGCAATAAGCCCGTCCCCGTCAAGCCCGAAACGCGCGCAGAATTCTTTCCTGAGATCCGCAGCTTTAAGCTGAGTCAGTTCCCTGCCTAAGATAAGCCCGCCCGAATTCTCATTAAATCCCGGCATAAAAAAATATTTTTTAGCTTTTGCTCCCGTCAGGGATTCTTTCAGATGAACGCCTTCGATCCATTTTTCCGCCGACAAATGGTCGAGATTGATTATCAGGCATTCTCTGTTAAGCGCTGTCTGATAGTATAATTCGGGAATGTGACAGGCAAAAGCCTCTATGATCAGCTCTGCCGGAGGGTTTTCCCGAAGAAATATCCCGTTGAGAACATCGTAAGATAAAAGTTCAAACCCTTTAATATCAGGGCTGAGACTTGCAAACGCGTTCATGCCGTTCGTGAAGAGCCTTATCCTGACTTCGGGTAAGATTTCAGCCAGATTCTTTGCGAGCCTGTATGTAACTCCCGCATCGCCGAAATTATCAACGACATCGCAGAAAATATCTATATCTTTATACTTAAAATCCATAAATGCCGCCAGCTGAGCTACATCTTTTTGACCTTATAGCCCTTTTTTTCGAGCATGCTGACTATCCCGTCCTTGTCTATCAGATGGGCGGCTCCGACGATCACAAAAAATCTGGCTTTCCTCTTGTCCTTCAGGTATCCGTCTATCTTTGATGTCATGCTCACATTGCGGTCATAAACTAGTTTTTTATATACTCCGGCAAGCCCCGGATTATTATCGTATTCGTCGTTGAGGATCTTCTCCATTTTTACCACGTCATCATCACGCCAGGCTTTTATCATCGCGTCGAACTCTTCCTTGAACGTCTCAATTTCGTCAAGCGTGCTTTCCAGAAATCTTTTCTGCTGATCGTCGGTGAAACCGCTTAACAGCTCGATCTGATATTCAGCCGACTCCAGCTCGAACACGCTTTTTTTGTCCCTTTTCGCCATTCTTAAAAAGTGCATATCTATACCGTTGTCCATCCTGTAACCCATTTTAGATATCATCAGCTGCGGAACCGTCAGAGCCGCGAGCCAGGGTTTCATGGGGTTCATCTGTTCTATCGTGAACATTCCGGTTTTTTTCAAAAACCCGGCCAGTTTGTCGTAAACGGTTTCGGGCAGTTCGGACTGAAGCGTGGAGCCGTCGGTATAGATCCCGTTCTCAAGTGTAAGCTGCTGAACCTTTGCCTGGTCAATATTGTTTATATCGGCCTCCACAACAACATAAGCAGAGCTGTCGTAAGCGTCGGTGATCTTTTTACTCAGCGGATATATATCGTCCGGTACTACATGTACCGATCCGAGAAGATATACTTTTTCTTTCCCGGCCGCATTTTCGACCTTCCACAAAAAATTCGCCTTTTCACCTGCGGCTGAACAGATACCCGATGCTGTCAGAGCGGCGATAAAAATAATTCTATATATGCTTTTCATAAAACGCTCCCGTTTTTATACACCTTAACATTAACAATTATTTATGAAATAAACAAAGATATTTCTTAATAATTTCTTTGACAAATTATATGACTTTACATATCATCATAACGGGGAAAAACGGGACCTGTATGAAAAAAAAATGTTTAATATTCTTCACTATAGGGATCGGGGATTCGCTGATGGTGACTCCCGTATTAGAGAAGCTTAGATCAATTCCGGATATCCGGTTCGATGCCCTGACGCTCGGTTCTCAGGTTAACGATATTATGCAGAATTCGAACAATTTCGGCAAAGTACATTTCCTTAACTTTCAGAAAGACAGCCTGAAAAAATGCCTCAAGGTAATAGGCGACATAAGAAAAGAAAAATATGACATTTCTATCCTTGTTTTTCCTTCGAACCACTATAAATACAGGATAGTGCATTTTATGACCGGAGCAAGCCGCAGGTTCGGCATATCATATCTGGAGAAAGTATTTCCTGATCTGGCTTTTTTGTCCGGCAGTCTTCTTAAAGAAGACAGATCGCTCCATGCCATCGAGCAGAATTTCAGGTTATTCGAATTCGCGCTTGAGACAAAACTTGAAAGAGCATACAGAATGTCGATAAACCTGAACGAGACCGACAGACTGACAGCAGAAAGTTTTATAAAAGACAGAGGGCTCGAAAATAAAACG
>CALMWI010000447.1 GCA_937873545.1 uncultured bacterium
CAATTCCAATCTCCCCAATCCTGATATGCGCCTTCTTTAACTTTAGTGGTATAATTATTTATTTTCTCCCATTCAAGTCCATATCTTTCTTCTCTATCATTTCCCACTTCTTTTATTCTGGCTTTGAAAAGAACCTGCTGTAATGGTCTGTCGATCCTGATAAGAACTTTTTCAATTTCTTTTGCTACTTTCGGGCTAGCCTGGTAAATAAGCCTGTTTCCTAACTCATCTACCTGAACCATTTTTGATATGTCTGCAAGCATCGCTTTAGCTGTTTTGGCATCTGCATACTGGAGATCAAATACTGCCGTATTAAGACCTATTTCGCGGTCGATCTTTTTCTGTGTAGCCACGATTATGGAATTATCAATTATCTGATAACTGAGATCTGTTGCTCTCACAACCAGATCCAACGCGTCTTTGATCGGGATTTCGTTCAAGGTTAGAGTGACTTTTTTTCCGATCGTTTCTTCACTTTGAACAAGATTTACTCCCGCTCTTTCAGCTAACGCATCAAGCACCTGGGCAACAGATTGGTCAATAGCTGTCAAAGAGATCGGTGTCCTGAAATTGTCCGATGTTGTGTCGTAAAGCAATTTCGATCCAAAGACCAGACTTGGAACACTAATCATCAGAATTAATACCATACATCTTTTCATTTATCATACCTCCTAAATTATTTATCTCAAAAAAATGCTGTTTACGGTCTTGTTCCGCCTCTTGGTCTTCTTCCTGGAGTATCAGCAGGTTCGGGAGTTGAACCTTTTTCGTCATTAGGAGAAGTATTCATAAGGCCTCTGTCAAAGAAAGTAGCGTCTGCATTCGGTTTATATCTTATAACCTTTTTTTTATCGTCACTGTCCACATAAACCGCTCTTTCAGTTATTACGAGGATTTTGTTGCTGTATTCTTTTCCGGTCTTAGTATTGCCTGTAGGCTCATTAGTGCCCTCAACAACTTCAATCGATAGAGTTCTTCCTACACTAATTATATCTCCAACTTTTACTTCCTGTGTTTTACCGTTAATTGTAAAACGAGCTTTTCCGTTAAAATAAAATGAATATGAAACTTTGTCTTTACCGTACAATTCAAGATCTGAAGAATTTACCCATTTAGTTTTCACTTTAACAGACTTAACAGTATCAGATTCTGCTTCCTGCACCTGTCTTCTCAATTTCACTGTTTTAAGATTAAAAATATCCCTTGAGTTTAAAGCTACAGCTTTTGTAAATTTTTTTAATAATGTATCAGCCTGAATAACGCTGTCTATACTTGATTTATATTTGCTCTTCAAGTCCTCATCATTTACCCTTGAGTCAAGAGAGAATATCTGTATAGCCAAAATAATAATTGCTATTATCGAAACTGCTACTACGATTATTTGTTCTTTTGAAAATTTCTTCATTTTAGTTGGTCATTTCCATTTAAGTTATAAGAATTTAACGAACTCAAGTCTAGCATTCATGGTGACTTGAACAGTTGTGTTATATTCATCTGTATCTGAATTTTTGGATGCAGCAATTCCTGTATCTGGTTTTTCAGAAGATATCTTAGATCTGTTAATCTCAACTGATTCAATATTGATCATGTGGTCGCTTTGTTCAATAAGTTGTATTAGCTTTCTGATTTTAGCATAGCTGGAAATAATTTTTAAATTTATGTAAATTGATGAAGTTCCTTGTTTGTAATTCAAAGTTTCATCTAAATCCTGATTAATGTCGTTACCTTTGTATTCAATGCCTGCCTGTTGAAGCATTGTCTCAACTGACTTTAGTAAATCAGTAATTAATTCACCGTAACTTATAGTTTTGATATCTCCCCGAAGATTCTTCTCATACATAATTTTAATATTCTGAACATTGTTTTGTGCAAGACTGTCTCTGTAAAATTTTGCACTTAGATCGTTACTAATATCCAATACCTGCTGTGTGTCTGATAGTGTTTCGGACAAGAAAAAATATTTAAAAAAAACTCCGAATAAACATAGT
>CALMWI010000448.1 GCA_937873545.1 uncultured bacterium
CGCAACTGAACAATTCTGTTTTCTCATAATTTCAGCTGCGATAAGAGCTGAATTAGTTATGTTCCCTACGCAGAGCAAAGCCGCGTCTGTACCTTCGAGGAGCTTTTCTGCTTTCCCTATTCCGATCTTTTTAAATGCTTTATCATCAGAACCGCATGGTGCCGAACCTCTCGGGTACCTGACGGCATATATTCCTTTGTTCACAGACGCCGTATAAAGCATATTTCTTAATTCTGTTTCATTCCTCGGAGACATTATTATCACATCCGGTATGATCCTGAGGTATGATATGTCGAAAGCCCCGTGATGTGTCGGTCCGTCTTCGCCGACCAGGCCTGATCTGTCTATAGCGAAGATGATGTCGAGTTTCTGAAGTGCGCAATCGTGGATGATCTGGTCGTAAGCCCTCTGAAGAAAAGTCGAATAGATAGCGACAACAGGTTTCAGTCCCCGCATTGACATAGCGGCGGCAAATGTTACCGCATGCTCTTCAGCGATACCGACATCGAAGAACCTGTCGGGAAATCTGTCCGCGAACTCACTGAGGCCTGTTCCCATTTTCATAGCTGCTGTAATAGCGGTAATTCTTTTATCCTTTTCAGCCAGTTCGCAAAGAGCGTGCCCGAAAATATCCTGATATTTCGGTCTCTCGATACAGGGTTCTTTCTCCTTTACGAGGATGCCGGGATTTACTCCGTGGTAAGTTCCCTTAATATCTTCTTCGGCCGGTTTGTAGCCTTTGCCTTTTTCTGTTATGACATGGAGAAACACAGGACCGGAGATCTTCGTTTTGATATTTTCAAGAACTTTGATCAGAGCCGGTAAATCATGCCCGTTTACCGGACCGATGTAGTTGAACCCCATTTTTTCGAATAATATACCCGGTGTAAGAAGGCTCTTTACGCTGTCTTCAAGCCTTGTGAGACCCTTCCTGATCTGCTTGCCGAGTTTATATTTTCCCGCAAAATTCCAGACTTCATTTTTAAATTTATTGTATTTCGGATCTGCGAGTACCGAAGTTGTGTATTTTGAGATCGCCCCTACATTCTTTGAAATGGACATTTCATTATCGTTAAGTATGACCAGAAAATTTTTCCCTGAAACGCCGGCATTGTTCAGGCCCTCAAATGCCAGACCTCCGGTGATCGAACCGTCGCCAATGACCGATATTACATTGAAATCTTCTTTCATGATCTCTCTCGCCATTACGAATCCGAATCCGGCAGAGATCGATGTTGAAGCATGGCCCACCCCGAAAGAGTCATATACGGACTCGGATGGTTTTATAAATCCGCTTATTCCTTTATACTGCCTGTTCGTATGAAATATATCTCTTCTGCCCGTGTATATCTTGTAGGAATAAGCCTGATGACCTACATCCCAGACTATTTTATCTTTCGGCGGGTCGAATACCTTTAATAACGCGATCGTAAGTTCCACTACACCAAGACTTGGAGCAAGATGTCCGCATGTTCTGTCAACATTGATGATAA
>CALMWI010000449.1 GCA_937873545.1 uncultured bacterium
GGTGAACGGGGACTCGATGCTGCCCATCCCCGATAAGTCCTGGGTAATCGCCGAGTTCGTCCAGAACTGGTTTACCATCCGGAACGGCTATCCGTATATCATTCTTACAATGGAAGACGGAATAGTGTTCAAAGTGGCGGAAAATAAACTGAAAGCAGAACAGAAACTCACGCTCGTCTCGCTCAACCCGCTCTATGAACCGTATGATGTCCATGTGAAAGATATCCGCGAAGTCTGGAAATTCGTTCACTATGTTTCATCCCAGATCCCCGAACCTAACCAACTGAAAGAAAACCTGGCCTCAACCGTCATGACCATGCAAAAAGAACTGAAAGAGATTCAAATGAAATTGAAGCTTTGATAAATAACCCGGAATTTGGTCCGCCAACCGGCGGATGGAATTTGGAATTTGAACCCTAAGGTATGTACGCAGTAATCGACATCGAAACCACAGGCCTGAACGCCCGTAAGGACCGCATCACCGAGATCGCCATCTTTATCCACGACGGGGAAAAAATAGTCGATCAGTTTGAAACACTGATCAATCCCGAATGCCGGATACCTTATCATATCACGGCCATGACCGGGATCAGTAATAAAATGGTCGCAGAAGCACCTCATTTCTATGAGGTTGCAAAGAGAATCGTCGAAATGACCGACGGAAACATCTTTGTGGCCCATAACGCCATGTTCGACTATAACTTCATACGATGTGAATTCAAGCGGCTGCTTTACGATTATTCCCGGAAAACGCTGTGCACTAAAAAGCTTAGCAGGAAACTGATGCCGGGCCTGAAGTCGTACGGACTGGGGAGCCTTGCCAAGTTTCTGGATATCAAGAATAAAGCCCGCCACCGGGCCGCCGGCGATGCGCTGGCAACGGTCGAACTGCTCGAACACCTGATGCGGATCGAAAGAAATATTGAGAATATCCCGCTGAAAGGACTGAACTCAAACCTCTCCCCGGAGATCATCAAAGATCTGCCCGAAGTACCCGGCGTCTATTATTTTCACGATGAGTCGGGCAATATACTCTACATCGGAAAAAGCGTTAATATTAAAAGCCGGGTGATGTCGCATTTCAGTAATAATGACCATAAAAGAGAACTCGAGCTGAGAGAGAAAACAGCTTCGATCACTTATGAACCGACAGGCAGCGACCTCGTGGCTTCGCTGCTGGAATCGGCTGAGATTAAGAAGTATAAACCGGTGTTCAACAGGTCGCTGAGAAGATCTTTGTTTCAGTATGGACTTTATTCTCATACCGGTTCCGATGGCTATATACATTTGGCCATTGAACCCATCAAGGGCGACAAACTGCCGCTGACTTCCTACGGAAGCCGCAAAGAAGGCGTCAGTCACCTGCAGCGGTTACTCGATGAATTCAACCTTTGTCAGAAACTTTGTGGTCTGTATTCGTCAAAAGGGAGCTGCTTCGACCACCATATGGGCATCTGCCGCGGCGCCTGTGTAGGCGCCGAACCCCCGTCAAGCTATAACGACCGGGTGATTGATGCCATCAGCCGGTATGCCTACCGGAACAAGAATTTCTTTATTGTCGACGATGGCCG
>CALMWI010000450.1 GCA_937873545.1 uncultured bacterium
ATGGTTATGCCCGCGCTGGGCCCGTCCTTGGGGATTGCCCCGGAAGGCACGTGGATGTGCACTTCCTTGTCCTCAAAATAGTCCTGATTCAACCCGAACCTGGGGGCTATGCGCTTGGCAAAAGAAAGACCGGCCTGCGCGCTTTCTTTCATCACATCTCCGAGTTTTCCTGTCAGCCTCAGTTCAGGTTTCCCCGGAATAATGTTCGTTTCGACTTTAAGTATCGTTCCTCCTGAGATCGTCCATGCAAGTCCGTTTACCTCACCGATCTTTTTACCTTTAACATTTGAGAAGTCCTTATATTCTTCGATCCCGAGAAAAGTGCTTAAATTCTTTTCGTTGACTTTGACGATCTTTTCCGCATCTTCCGTGATCATCCGCGCTGTTTTACGGCATATCTTCGCGATCTTTCTTTCGAGTTCTCTTACTCCTGCTTCCATAGTGAATTCTGAAATTATTTTATACACCGCACTGTCTGAAATTCTCAGACTGTTTTCATTTATTCCGTTCGCTTTTTTCTGATCCGGTATAAGAAATTTTGAAGCTATCATGAATTTTTCCGGATCGATGTAGCCGTCGAGTCTTATGAGCTCCATTCTGTCAAGCAGAGGAACCGGTATTTTATTCTGATCATTTGCCGTGGCTATAAATAACACGTTGCTCAAATCGAATTCTATATCCAGATAGTTATCGGTAAATGTATTATTCTGTTCAGGATCCAGAACTTCCAGAAGCGCTGATGCGGGATCGCCCCTGAAATCAGAAGATATTTTATCGATCTCATCAAAAAGTATAAGAGGGTTATTTACTCCCGCTTTTCTTATTGACTGTATAATTTTGCCGGGCATAGCGCCTATATAAGTTTTTCTGTGGCCTCTAATCTCGGCTTCGTCATGAAGTCCGCCTAAAGCTATTCTTATGTATTTTCTTCCGAGCGCTCTGGCGATAGATTTTCCAAGCGAAGTCTTGCCTGTGCCGGGCGGTCCGACGAAACATAGGATCGGGCTTTTTAGCTTTTCAACAAGTTTTAAAACCGACAGGTATTCAAGTATCCTCTCTTTCGGTTTGATGAGTCCGTAATGATCCTCGTCAAGTATTTTCTCGGCTGTATTCAGATCTATATTGACTTCACCGGATTTTTTCCATGGCAGAGAGATCACAAGTTCAAGATAGTCCCGGATCAGACCGTATTCCGGAGACATAGAGTGCATTTTACTAAGCTTATCGATCTCAATGTCAGCTTTTATAACGGCCTGTTCCGACAGTTCGTTGCTCTTCTTCATCTCTCTGATCCTGCTTACTTCAGGGATCTGAACCGACTCTGCTCCAAGTTCCGAACTGAGCCCTTTAAGCTTTTCTCGTAAAAAATAGTCTTTTTGCTCCTTTAATGTTCTTTGTGTTACTTCGGCCTCAATCTTTTTTTCCAGCCTGGCGAACTCAATTTCGTTTACAAGAACGATGTGAAGCTCATTTAAAAGCGATTTCAGATCGCTTATCTCCAGCATCTTCTGAGACCTTCTGTAGTTGATGTTCAGACTGCCGAGAATGATATCTGCGAATGACAGAGGGTTAATAAACTCATCGTCCAGATCGATCAGATAATCAGGTCTTTCTATGTGCGGATTAAGTTCGAGATACTGTCTATAAAGCCTTTTGAGTATTCTGAGTGAAGCTTTTGTAATGTCGTCGTTATCTGTTTCTAATTCGACAGGTTCCACACGGGCAAACAGATTCATATTGTTTTTATCGAAGTCAGTTATCCTGACTCTTTTAAGACATCTTATAACAGCTTTAGTTCCAAAAGCGGGAAGTTTTATTATCTGCATGACTTTAGCTATGCAGCCGAACCTGAAGAACGATTCGGGGGACAGATCTGACGAATACTGGTTTTTTTTGCCTAAGACTACTATCATTGAGTCGCTCAGTTCGGCTTCCTCAAGCATTTCTGTCGTATAATTATTATCTATGCTGACTGAAATTATATTTCCGGGAACAGGTATCTTTTCCTTTGAGGGCAACACCTTCAGCATCTGTCCACCGGTGACGCTGCCTGCTGTTTCGCTCCCTGTTTTTAAATTGCCGTACATATTCCCCCTAGATATATTTGTTCAATTCAATTCTGAATACCGATCCATCCGATCCTGTTTCTTTTATGAACAGACTTCCGTTGTGATACTGCTCAATAACTTTCTTAGCCAGTGAAAGGCCCAAACCCCATCCTCTTTTTTTTGTGGTGAATCCTGTTTCAAAAACTTTTTTTCTTATAGATGATCCGATCCCGGTTCCGTTATCATGAATCTCGATTACTATTTTGTTTTTTTCATCGAACATTTTTAGAACGATGGTTCCTTTTCGATCAGGTTTTAAAGATTCGATCGCATTTTTAAGAAGATTCTCGACGGTCCACTCTATCAGAACAGCGTTCGCATAGATATTCGGCACATCGCTCAATTCTTTTGAGATTGTAATTTTCTCGGGATCAAGCGTGACTCTTCTGGAAATATAATCAGCGCACCGGTTAAGGATAGCTTTTAAGTCGCACATGGTGAAATCATGCTCAGAGGATATTTTCGAAAACCTGTCAACAATAATTGAGATCCTTTCAACATCTTCTTTCAATCCTTCTTCAACACTAATGAGACTTTCATTTTCTTTACCAAGCTCAGACAGATATTCTCGCCATCCCTTCAGTGAAGTCAGAGGAGTTCCAAGTTGATGCGCGGTTTCTTTAGACATGGCTATCCATATGGACTGTTTTTCATTTCTTCTCATGAACATATAAAGATACCAGGTAATAAAAGCCGTCAGCAGGATCGATCCTATGAGAAGCATCGGGTAGTATTTTATTTTATCTGTCAGATCATCAGGAATGTAGTATAAGCGCCTTTCGGTCAGGCCGTCAGAATATATTAACGGGGAAATCCCTGTATTTTCATATACTTCAAGAGAAGCGGCAGGATCATCTTCAACCGGAAGAAAGGACCAGAAGACGGGCCTGTCGTTGCTGTCGACTATCAGAAAAGACCTTTCTCCGGCAGCAAGAATTTCTGTAATTTCTCTAAAACGGCGGCTTTCATCCTCTTTGCTTTTAATTGGAAAATCATTAAATCTGTCAATTGCGCTGATTATCATGTTTGAAGTATTCTGGCTGTGATTTTTTAGGATCAGCCAGTGGTATCCGAAAACGAACGATATTATAAGGAAAGAAAAAGCGATCAGAAAGAGTTTGGATATCGATTCATATGGTTTAGGGTTCATGTTCATTTCAGCTTTTCTTGTTTGATTCTCTGTTAAGGGATACTTTCCAGTTCCTTTTCCGTTACTCCACAGCCTTTTTTAGACTTTATGCATACGGGTGTTTTCTTCAATTGTCTTAAGTATTTTATCCGTCGCACCGCTGTGGTCTCTTATATAACCTGAACTGATCTCGGAAACTTTTTCATAAAGTTTTTTATCCGACCATAAACTATCGACAATGTTATAAAGCTCTTTGTCGTCATTAAAGATCATGCCGCAGTTTAAAACATTCATTTCCTGAGCCTCAGGGGATTTGTCCAGGTTAGGTCCGAACACAACAGGAAGACCGTAAACTGCAGGTTCCAGTACAGAATGCAGCCCGTTTTTTGAGAATCCTCCGCCGACATATGCGATATGCCCGTATCTGTAAATCTTTGTAAGAAGCCCGATCTTATCAATTATCAAAACATCATACTCATTCAGTTTTTCTTTTCCCGTCATTTCGGTGAATGAAATGTATTCGAGATTTTTCTCCTGACACATACTTTCGATCTTGTAGATATGATCAGCGCCTATTTCATGCGGTACCAGTATCAAAACCGCATCGCGGTATTTTTTCTTCAGATCTACCCAGCAGTTTATTATGTGTTTTTCGCCTGTTGGCCAAGAACTTCCTGCTATGAATACATGGTCATTCGCAGCGAGAGGTTCAAAATAATCTATGCCGAGTGAAGACTCGGCCTCGTAGATCACTGCATCGTACCTTGTATCTCCGCTTACAACGATTCTATCAGAATACGGAAAAATGGATAAAAACCTTTGTTTCTGCTTTTCATTTATCGTGATAATACCCGTGAGATTCGAGAAAATCGATCTGAAGAAGAATTTAGCGTACCATTTATCCATTTTGGTGTCATCAGCAAAAAGACCGTTTATTAAAAACACAGGTACAGACCTTTTTTTTAGTTCCCATAAAAAATTTGGCCAGACATCATGTTTCGATATTAAAACGATATCAGGATTGATAGTATTTATGAACCTTTTAGTTTCAAGGTAAAAATCGAAAGGTGTGTAGGTGATAAGGCTGAACATGGGATTTTTTTTGTCAATATGCTCATAAGCTGACGGAGAATATAGCGAAAGAACGATGTTGTATTCAGTTCGTTTAGAATCATTTAATTTTTTCACGATCGGAAGGATCTGTTTGTACTCACCCATTGACGAACAGTGAAACAGAACGGTCACGCTGTAAGGATTCAGATTTATTCTGTTTTTTGAAAGGTGCTTCGAAATCCCTGATCTGACTTCTATAGATTTTCTGAGCTTCCGGCTGAATATTGAAATAACCCATATCGAGAAAAAAACTACAGGTACGACTATAATATTATAAAACAGTTTTATGAACAAATCCCACCCCTTTTTATCCATTTCGATAACTGTGATAATATAAGTAATTTCACTGCGAAATTTCAACCTAAAAAAATTATTTTATTGCGCTAAAATCCATTTATGATTATATTGCATTCAGACATCAAAAAACTAAATTCAGGGAGGAAAACCATGATTAAAAAATTTGCGTTACTAATTGCGGTATTGGCGTCGCTGTTAATAATGTCCTGCTCAGAGGATAAGAGTTCTGAACCTACAGTAAACGATTCGCAGGCACTTCAGGGAGAA
>CALMWI010000451.1 GCA_937873545.1 uncultured bacterium
GAACTTACGCAGAACTTTTCGATATAGATAGAAATGTTTTCAGCGAGAACGAGATCCATATTCACTTTCCTGAAGCTGCCACTCCTAAAGACGGACCTTCAGCAGGCGTAACTATTGTTGTTTCGATGATAAGCGCAATAAAAAAACTACCTGTTGATCAGAATATCGCAATGACTGGCGAAATAACTATCCACGGAGACATACTGGCCATCGGCGGGCTCAAAACAAAACTGATGGCAGCCAAAAGGTCAAAGATCACAACGGTATTTATTCCGAAGCATAATTTAAAAGACCTTGAAAATATTGATAAAGAGATTAAAAGATCATTGAAAATTATCCCAGCTCTGCACATTTCTGAAATTATAACTTCTGCGATGAAGACACCAATATGAAAGAAACCGAATTCAAAATAATCAGCTCTGAATATATCACAAGCTCCGCAAGCGGGGCAGATATCGCTGACGACGGCATGAAACAGATAGTTTTTACGGGAAAGTCAAATGTGGGTAAATCTTCTTTAATCAATTCAATACTCAAGCGCAAAAATCTTGCCAAAACGGGAAACACACCCGGAAAAACCCGGCTTATAAATTTCTTTCTGATCAATTCATTTTTTTACTTCGTGGACCTTCCCGGCTACGGCTACGCCGCAGTCTCAAAAACAGAAAAACAGAAATGGAAGAAAATGATCAATGAATTTTTCAAGAACTCGAAAAAGGTCTGCTTAGCTTTTTCAATTCTGGATATAAGACACGATCCTTCAGAAAATGATCTTTCTCTTATAGAGATGTTCGAGAACTATAAGATACCTCAGATAATAATACTAAACAAAAAGGATAAACTTTCGAATAATGAGCTGTTCGTAAGAAAAAAGGCTTTCGACAAACTTTTTGACAAATATAACACTATAATTGATCTACTCCCATACAGCTCAGTATCCCATTTCAACAGAGAAAAAGTCCTTGAACACATTGATAAAATCGTAAATACGGAAGCGATATGATAGAAATAAACAGAAAAATATGCGACAGATGTGGCTGCTGTGTTGCGGTGTGCGAAGCGGACTGCATTTCAGTCTTCGAGGCATTAATTGAGATAGATAACTCCAAGTGTACAAGTTGTAATAAATGCGTATGGATATGTCCGCTTGACGCATTGGCTATGAACAATTTTACTAACCTTGATAAAACTGATTGAAACATTTATATTTGATGCTTCTGAAAAAAAACGAACTTGAAGGAATAAAATGTGCGGAATAGTAGGATACATCGGTAACAAAGATTGCGTCAGGTTCCTCGTCGACGGTCTTAAAAGAGTTGAATACAGGGGATATGATTCTGCAGGTATTTTAGTATACCAAGAAAAAACCGGTGAACATTTTCTTGTAAAAAATGTCGGAAAAATAATCGAACTTGAAAAATCTATAAACAGCAATGTTACAGGAAGCATCGGCGTAGCTCATACAAGGTGGGCGACGCATGGTGAACCGAACCACAAAAATTCTCATCCGCATGTTTCAAACGACGGAAATATTTTTCTTGTCCATAACGGGATTATTGAAAATTACACATCCCTTAAAAAGAAACTTGAGAAAACAGGATTTACTTTTTATTCGGAAACAGACACAGAAATACTTGTTAACCTCATACAGCATTACTATAAAGACGATATTGAAAAAGCTGTAAAGGAAGCGCTTCTTGAAGTCAAAGGTACTTACGGGATAGGTGTTTTCTGTTTGAACGAACCAGACAAACTGATAGCTGCCAGACTAGGTTCTCCGCTTCTGATAGGCATCGGTAAAAATGAAAACTACTTTGCTTCAGATCCTTCTTCTGTTCTGAAGAACACTTCTGAAGTTGTCTATATGCAGGACAGAGAGATCGCAGTGATAACAAAAGACAGCGTTGTACATAAAACACTCGATGACGAGCTGTTGGAAAAAAGTATCGAAAGGATTTCATTCGAGCTTACTGATATTGAGAAAAGCGGATATGATCACTTTATGCTCAAAGAGATATTTGAGCAGGCTAAAACAATAACCGACAGTATGAGAGGCAGGCTTCTTCTTGAAGAGGGAACTACAAAGCTCGGCGGGCTAAATGAACATCCTGAAATATACAACTCACTTATTAATGCCGATAAAATATACATTGTCGCATGCGGTACAAGCTGGCACAGTGCTCTTATAGGCGAATACATGCTCGAAGAATACGCCAAAATACCTGTAGAAGTAGAATATGCCTCTGAATTCAGATACAGGGATCCGATCATAACACCCAAAACCGTCGTGATAGCCATATCCCAGTCCGGGGAAACGGCCGATACTCTCGCAGCAATTAAAGAAGCAAAGAGGAAAGGTGCGGTCGTTCTGGGTATATGCAATGTTGTAGGTTCCTCTATTTCCAAAGAAACAGATGCGGGTGTCTATCTTCACGCAGGACCGGAAATAGGAGTAGCGTCAACAAAGGCATTCACCTCTCAGGTTGTCGTGCTTGCGCTTATTACTATTGATATAGCCCGAAGAAAACACCTTTCATTCAGGCAGGGTTATAAGATCGTTAAAGAACTTAAGATACTGCCCGCTCTGGTCGAATCCATACTCGAAAATTGCGCTGTGATAAAAGAAATCGCCAAGAAATTCAGCGGCGCGAAAAATTTTCTGTATCTCGGCAGAGGATACAATTTTCCCGTTGCACTTGAAGGCGCTTTAAAACTGAAAGAAATTTCTTATATTCACGCGGAGGGATATCCGGCTGCGGAAATGAAACACGGCCCGATCGCTCTTATCGATGAGAATATGCCTGTGATTTTTATTGCTATTAAAGACACGATATATGACAAAGTAATAACAAATATCAAAGAGGTTAAGGCACGGAACGGTATTGTTATCTCGATTGCCAGCTACGGAGATGAAGAGATCGATCTGATCTCGGACTATGTGATCAAAATTCCGGATACTACTAATCTGCTCTCACCCATCCTGACCGTGATCCCTCTACAGCTTCTTGCATACTATATTGCCGTTGAAAAGGGTTATAATGTTGATATGCCTAGGAATCTGGCTAAAAGTGTAACTGTGGAATGAACCGGAAAATGAAAAGCCTTATTACATTGCTAATTATTTTTCTGTTGACGATAGAATCATCGGCTGTTGACATGAACAAGATTAAAGATTTTTACGAATCAGGATTATATCACGAACTGATTTCTTATACTGAAGAGCTTAAGAGTGATCAGGGAACTCCTGAAGCAACTCTGTATAACGGCCTTGCATATTATAAAACGGGCAGCTTCAGAGAAGGCAAAAGATCTTTTTATTATGTAAGCAGTCATTCAGACAATATTTACATTAAAGAATGCGCCTTATATTTTCTGGCCCTCTCGAAGATCAGGCTTGAAGAAAAGGTTGAAGCAGCCGTTATACTTACAGGGCTGCTTAATTCGTCTCAAACGGAAATCTCTGGTAATTCAAGGTCCGTTCTTGATGTTTTAATAAACAACAAGCTTAGCGAAGAAGATCTAAAAGAATTGAATGATAGTATATTAGACAAAAAAGTAAAAAAGTATATAATTCAGAGCCGAAGTTCTCTTAAAATCCTTGCGGTACTGCCTTTAACCGGAGCGGACAAAGACGCGGGGAGCGATCTTCTGTCAGGATTGGAATTTGCCGTGAGCAAAATAAATTCAACCGGTAGAAATATAAAACTTGATGTTATCGATTCTGAAAGCAAAATACCTGTTATGGTAAAAAAAGTTTTGGACAGGCTGAATTCAACTGGATACAATCTTATAGTTGGGGAGTTAAGATCCGATGCGACAGCCGCGCTGGCAGGAATAGCTGCCGTTAAGAATATTCCTCTCGTTTCTCCAACAGCTTCTGCGAACAATATTTCTGACATTTCCCGGCTCGTGTTTCAGCTGAATACAACTTCTTATTCAATGAGTAAAATGATCGCGGAGTTTGCAATAGATTCTTTAAAATACAAAACATTTGCTGTAATCTCCCCGGCCACTGAGGACGGTAATGAGTCGGTATCCGGATTTACAGAAAAAGTCACTGAGAAAGGCTGCTCTGTCTTATCCACAGAATGGTATTACGAAGCCTACGATCTGAATAAACAGATCCAAAGAATAAGAGAGAAGATCCTCGGCATATGCTCTTTAGAGATAGATGAATATATGCTGCCGGATTCTATCAGAACTTTTCAGGCTCCGGTTATTGATGCGATCTTCCTCCCTGTGCCAAATTCGGACATCGAATCTGTACTTTCACAGATTTCATATTACAACTTTAAGGCCAATCTCCTCGGCACTTACGGATGGAACGATATAAGTATGCTTAATAAACTTTCTGCCAATGCAGACAGCCTCGTCTTTATCTGCGAAAGCTCTTACGATGCAGATAATCCGCGATTCAACGATTTTGTATTCTCTTTTAGAAAAGAAAAAAACCGGAATCCGAAGAAACTGGAAACCGCCGGATATGCTTTGATAGAAATGTTGTACTCTATTCAGAGAGATGATCCGGAAAAATCGGTATTACAGGCTCTTTCGGAAATGAAGGAATATGATTCCGTTTCGGGAAAAATATTCCTTGACGACAAAAGATCCAACCTCTCTGCCGATATAAATATGTATTCCTCAAAAAGAAAAACGCTGAAAAAAACCAGCTATCAGGACAGGCCGAGAACAAATGTCTTCGAGATTTCGGAAAGATATTACAATGCCGGATATGTAAACGAAGTTATCTGCAAATACAATAATGCTGCAGAAAACTATCTGAAGTCTCTCGATGAGTTCATAAAGATCGTAAATGTACCTGACAGTATTTTGGTTTCAGATCCGAAATATATCAATTTAAACAGAAGGCTGGGAAATGCTTATTATATGCTGGGAGAATTTGATAAAGCGCGGAAATGTTTTGAGATAGTACTTAACAATGTCAAGAGCGATAAAGACATTGAGTTCAAAAATGCGGTAGCTGTAGCGGTTTCTGAAGATAAACCTGAAGAATCTATAAAGACGCTTATGAAATATATAACCGATAAGGATTATTCTTCAGACGCATATTATGAACTGGGCAACATTTACGAGAGACAAAAGCTTGAAGCAAACGCTAAAGAATATTATGAGAAAGCCGCAAAACTGAAAAATAAAAAAGCAAAAGATGCACTGAAAAGATTAAAAAAATAAATTTTTAAAGGAATAGATATGTCTGAAACAACAATGGAAAAAATAGTTTCTCTTGCAAAAAGAAGGGGTTTCGTTTACCCAGGTTCGGAAATCTACGGCGGTTTGGCTAATACATGGGATTACGGTCCTCTTGGCGTCGAATTACTTAACAATATAAAGAACTATTGGAGAAGAAAATTCATCAAGGAAAGACCGGAAAATGTCGAACTGGATTCTGCAATACTGTTAAATTCAAAAGTCTGGGAGGCGTCGGGGCATGTAGGCAATTTCGCCGATCCGCTTATGGATTGTAAAAAATGCAAAACACGCGTGAGAGCTGATAAACATATCGAAGACTGGAACGAAAAGAATTCTGCTTCAATATATCCACAAAATTGGGCAGGCGAATTTACAGCCTCATCTGATCTTCTTGAATTTATAAATTCAAACAAATTAGTGTGCTCAAAATGCGGATCGCTTGACTGGACAGAACCAAAAGCTTTCAACCTGATGTTTAAAACGGAACAGGGCGTAATAGAAGGAGAAGGCGCTCAAATATATTTAAGACCGGAAACCGCTCAGGGGATATTTATTAATTTTAAAAATATTCAGACAACATCACGGAAAAAGATCCCGTTCGGTATCTGCCAGATAGGTAAATCATTCAGAAATGAGATAACACCCGGCAATTTCATTTTCAGAACAAGAGAGTTTGAGCAGATGGAAATGGAATTCTTCTGCAAACCCGGAACAGAACTTGAATGGTTCGCGTTCTGGAAAAAGTTCACTTACGAATGGTTTTTAGGCATGGGTGTAAGTGAAGCTAACCTAAGAATGAGAGACCATGAAAAGGATGAGCTTGCTTTTTATTCGAATGCGACAACAGATGTTGAATACAAATATCCGTTCGGATGGGGCGAACTGTGCGGCATAGCTTCAAGAACAGATTATGATCTGAAGCAGCATATCAGTCTCTCCGGGAAAGATCTATCCTATTTTGACGAAGTTTTAAAAGAGAAATTCGTTCCTTTCGTTATCGAACCATCACTCGGAGTTCAGAGAACAGCGCTGATCCTCCTTTGCGATGCCTATAGAGAGGAGGTAGTAGGAGAAAACGATACGAGGATCGTTCTCAAACTTCACCCTGTTCTTGCACCTTTCAAAGCCGCCGTACTTCCCCTTGTAAAAAAATTGTCGGAAGACGCGGAAAAAATTTACATGGACCTGCTGAAAGAATACGGATGGAATATTGACTTCGACGAAGTGGGAAGTATAGGAAAAAGATATAGAAGACATGACGAGATAGGTACGCCATACTGCGTTACATTCGATTTTGACAGCCTTGAAGACAAGGCTGTCACAGTAAGGGATAGAGATTCGATGTCGCAGGAAAGGATACTTATCTCAGAACTCGGAAACTTTCTGAATGGAAAATTTAAAATCTAGAGTGGTTTTTGAAGATCGACACTGAAAAATATAAAAAGAAACATCCTGTGCTTACCAGGGTCGTCAGATCTTTAAACTATTATTTTTTACTTTTCGTAAGAAAAGAAGATCCGCCTAAAAAAATAGCTCACGGATTCGCTATCGGTATTTTTGTGGGATTTTTACCGATAATACCTTTTCAGGCTTTATTTTCAGTTATCTTATGCACATTCTTCAAGGCTAACAAACTTGCGGGAATTCTCGGAAGTACTACGATAACAAATCCCATATTGGCTGTACCCGTCTTTTATGCACAGCATTTCCTCGGAAGGATCTTCATTCTTCACGATTTCTCATATGAGAATTTTAAAAGTTTATTTTCTCATGTGTCTATAAGCAGTATCAACACTGCAGGTAAAGACATACTTATACTTTTCGGGATGGTATCTATCGGCGGAATTATTGTCGGTATAATCTTTTACCCGATCGCGTATTATTTAGCTCTAAACGCTGTGATTAGAAGAAGAGAGAAAATCGCAGCATTAAAGAAAGCGCGAAAAACGTTACGGAAAAAATCCGAAATCTCTGCCTAAACTTTTACGAATTTAAGATGAAATATCTTGCAGCCTGCTTTTATTTTATGCTTCTCGAACTGAGTTGGGATCCTGTTCATTACTTCATTTCTATAGGAAGTCTCATAAGCATTTTCAAACAGATCCGAGTTGTTCAGAAGACCATAAACTTCCATAGAATATTCTTCGTGATCGGAGGCGAACCTGAATACGCCGTCCTTTTTTAAAATTAGGTGTAATAAAGAAAGATAATCGCCGTTTATAGTCCTGTTCTTATGGTGCCTTTTTTTCGGCCATGGATCAGGAAAATTCATAATTATTTCATCAAAAGTTCCCGGCTGAATGATCTTGTCAATATAATCGGTTCCCAGCCTTGAGATAACCAGATTTGGTAATTTATCCTTTTTATTCAACTTTTGCAGTGCAGTTCTTACTCTGTCCATTTTTCTGTCGATTCCGAAATAGTTTATATCAGGATTTCTTTCCGCAAGCTTGATTAGCGATTCGCCGTTCCCGAACCCTATTTCAAATTTCAGAACCTTGTTCCCGTTATTGAAAACATTATTAAAATCAAGCGGAATAAGCTCATCGGTCACTTCAAGAATTCTGTCATTCA